>JBOFUF010000214.1:0-29174 GCA_051652445.1 Shewanella sp. | reverse complement strand
AGAAGAAAGATCACGGTGAAGGTGGCAGCTTAGTGGGTAGCGAGCTGAAAGGTCGGGTGATGCTGGTGGACGATGTGATTACCGCAGGTACTGCCATTCGTGAGTCGATGGAAATCATCGAAGCGCATCAAGCGCAGTTAGCCGGCGTGTTGATTGCCTTAGACAGACAAGAAAAAGGCAAGGGTGAATTATCGGCCATTCAAGAGGTTGAGCGTGATTTTGGCTGCGGCATTGTGGCGATTATTAAACTCGCCGACCTGATTAACTACTTATCTGAAAAACCAGGAATGGAACAGCCTCTTGCCGCGGTAAGCTTGTACCGCGAGCAATATGGGATTTAAGTAGCGCTTAGAATCTAGGGCGCTGTGCTGCTAGGGCGTCGCTGCGCTCCTTCTAGAATCTAGGACCTCGATGTCTTATTGATGCAAAAATTCGGCGCGGGTGGCAGGATTCGACTTGAAAATACCGCCCAGCGCTGTGGTGGTGGTTGAACTGGTGGAGTCCATCACGCCACGGGATTTAACGCAGTAATGCACCGCATCCATTTTAACCGCCACATCGTGGGTTTCCAGTAAGGTTTGCAGCGCGACTAACACTTGTTGGGTCAAGCGCTCTTGCACCTGTGGCCGTTGGGCAAAGAAACGCACAATGCGATTAATCTTTGATAAACCGATGATTTTTTTGCGTGGTAGATAAGCTATGGTCGCAGTGCCATCGATAGTCACTAAATGGTGTTCGCAGGTGCTGGTGAGGCTAATGTCTTGCACTCGCACCATTTCATCAAAACCCATCTTATTGTCGATAACCGTGATCTTAGGGAAGTTTGCGTAATCTAAGCCGGAGAAGATTTCATCGACGTACATTTTAGCAATGCGGCGCGGCGTATCGGCAAGGCTATCGTCTGACAGATCCAATGACATTAACGTCAGGATTTCTTTCATATGATGCTCAATCTTGTCTTTACGTTCTTCACTGCTGTAAATACTGGGGAGCATTGGGGTTTCAAGTCCACGTTCTAATAACGCGGCTTGCACTTTTACTGCTGCTTCACTTAATGCCATCTTATCCTCCACTACGTTGCAGCGGCTATAACAGAAAATCGATGCTGATCATCGAGTGGTACTAGGGCTGTTCAGCATCAGATACAAATTATTGTTATTCCCGCTAGGGCAAGAATAGGGGGAGGAGGATAGCGCGAATTGCAGACAATTCATATCGAAAAACGCGCATTAGCGACATGAAAAAGCCGATAGTCCTTATCGAATATCGGCTTTAAATCAGTCACTAATAATCGAGTTTAGACCAGTAGTGACGGCAAGTTTGGGTAAATTCTAAAGTTTTAGATTGGTTTTTAGGAAGCTGAGCATGTGTTCATCGTATTTTGCTCTATGCTCATCGTTATAAAAACCAAAGGACGATAGTTACCGTCCTTTATGTTGAAAAATCATCAGCTTTGTAAAAGTTGGTGCTGGATAAAACGCCACTGTTCATCGAAGTGTGTGGTCGGTTTGAGTTTGAATTCACTTCGTACAAATTGAGCAATTCGCCCTTCGCCAAAGGCTAACAGCAAATTAGCTAATATGGCTTCATCTAAGTTGAAGCCTTTGCCTTCCCGCAGGGTTTTTTCCCGTAATATTTGCTTTAACTGGGTTTCAATTTTCGCAAATAAGGTACTAATACGACTTCGCAGGCGTTCATTTTCCCCAAGTAACGCATCACCGTTGAGCACGCGGGAAATCCCTGGGTTGCGCTCGGCAAAAATGAGCAGCAGTTGTAGCACCAGTTGGCAGCGCTTCATGGTGTCTTTCTCATCATCCATGATGAGATTGATGCGCGATAATAACGATTCTTCGATAAATTCAATCAACCCTTCGAACATCCGCGCCTTACTTGGGAAGTGGCGATAGAGTGCTGCTTCCGATACGCCCACTTCTGAGGCCAGTTTCGCAGTGGTGATCCTTTGTCCTGGGTTGGTTTCTAGCATCAGCGCGAGACATTGCAAAATGTGTTCACGACGATTAATTTTTGGGCTTACAGCCATTGCAGTATCCTTGGCTCAATAACGACTTAGGGGATTATTTAGTGCCTGAATGGCCAAATCCGCCTTCACCACGGTCTGAGCTGTCGAACTCATCAACGAGTTTGAATTGTGCTTGTACCACAGGAACAAACACCAGTTGCGCGAGACGATCGCCCATTTCTAATCGGAATGGATTGTTACTTCGATTCCAGCAAGACACCATTAAAGGGCCTTGGTAATCAGAATCAATCAGCCCGACTAGATTTCCCAGAACGATACCGTGTTTATGGCCAAGGCCTGAGCGCGGCAAAATGATGGCAGCAAGTCCTGGGTCGGCCACATGAATGGCTATCCCTGTGGGGATCAGTACGGTTTCACCCGGGGCTATGGTTAAAGCGGTGTCTATCATGGCGCGAAGATCCATGCCTGCGCTGCCTGTTGTGGCATAAGCGGGTAAAGGAAATTCCGAGCCGATACGGGAGTCCAGAATTTTTAATTCAATCGGTGTTTTCATGTGTTTGTTTTTTCTTTCACTATCAACGAAAGTAATTGCCGTGCCAACGTGAGTTTGTCAGTAGCAGGCAAATCTTGACTGCCCTGCGGCCAGAAAACACGCAGAGCATTGGCATCGGCATTAAAGCCTAGGCCAGCAATGGAAACGTCGTTTGCGGCGATCATGTTCAAGTTTTTACGTTTGAGTTTATCGCGCGCATAGGCTTCGACATCGTGGGTTTCGGCGGCAAATCCCACCGTAAAAGGACGATTAGGTAAGCTCGCAACCGTGGCTAAGATATCAGGATTCTTCACCAGCGCAAGTTGCATTTCTTCTGCTGATTTTTTGATCTTACAGGTAGCAATGGTGTTGATTCGGTAGTCTGCAACCGCAGCGCAACCAATAAAAATATCTTTTTTATCAACGTTATCCATCACAGCGTCAAGCATGTTTTGTGCCGATTCAACATCGATGCGTACCACGCTTTCAGGGGTGCTTAAATTCACTGGTCCTGAGACTAACGTCACTGCTGCACCCATCTCTACCGCGGCTTTAGCTAGGGCAAAACCCATTTTTCCAGAGCTGTGATTTGAAATGTATCTGACGGGATCAATGGCTTCGCGGGTTGGCCCTGCAGTGATCAGCACCGACTGGCCAGCAAGAGGCAGCGCAGAGACTTCTTTTGTTGCAAAAAAATCACTGGCTAGCTTGGCAATGTCTAGGGGTTCGAGCATGCGTCCAGGACCCACTTCACCACAGGCCTGACTGCCAATGGCTGGGCCCCACAGAGTGTAACCCCTTGAAGCTAGATTAGTTAAATTCGCTTGAGTTGCCAGATTGCGGTACATCTGCTGATTCATTGCTGGACACAGGGCAATTGGCGCCTCAGTGGCTAGGCAAGTGGTCGTGATGAGCTCGTCGGCCATGCCCGCATTAATGCGAGCCAATAAATTTGCAGTTGCAGGCGCTATAATGACTAAATCTGCCCAACGAGCGAGTTCTATATGACCCATGGCGGCTTCTGCAGCAGGGTCGAGTAGGCTGGAGGCAACGGGATGTCCAGATAACGCTTGCAGCGTGAGCGGGGTGATAAATTCCATCGCACTTTGGCTCATCACTACGCGAACATCAAAACCACGTTCTTTTAGACGGCGGACTAAATCAGCACTTTTATAGGCCGCAATACCACCGCCAATGCCCAGCAGGACGTTTTTATTGGTCAGACTCACAGACATCATCCGAGATAGAAATAATGCGGGCAACAATATCACAAAGCGGTGAATTTTAGTGACTATCCCAGTTCAAAAAATCTGGTCCATACTCAATAAAGTGAAAATTTGTGAGACGACAAGGAAGTTATATGGGAATTAAGGATTGGCCGGAGGGAGAGGGGCCGCGAGATAAACTATTACAAAAAGGGGCCGCGAGCTTATCAGATGCAGAGTTACTGGCGGTATTGCTGCGTAATGGCTTAGCGGGATTAAGCGCCGTTGATGTGGCAAGATCGCTCATTAGTGAGTTTGGCGGCCTTCGAAACCTGCTTTGTGCACCTAAAAATCAGGTATGTCGACTTCCTGGCGTAGGACCTGTAAAATATGCCCAACTTCAAGCTGCAGCTGAATTAGCGCGACGTGTTGCGCAAGAAAATCTGCACAGAGGCCAAATTTTGACAAATCCCGATTTAACTCGGGACTATTTAATGCGACAATTGGCCGATCGCTCCTATGAAGTGTTCGCAGTTTTACTGCTGGATAGCCAGCATAGAGTGATTCAATTTGTCGAATTATTCCGCGGTACAATAGACTCAGCCTCAGTGTACCCACGTGACGTGGTAAGCTTAGTGTTGGAGAAAAAAGCCGCAGCAGTTATCGTTTGTCATAATCATCCGTCTGGTATTGCCGAGCCCAGTCAGGCTGACCGACGCATAACTGAGAGATTAAAAAATGCGTTAGCAACCATAGACGTATCCTTACTGGACCATATGGTTGTAGGTGATCGAGAGATAGTTTCTTTTGCGGAACGAGGCTGGATTAATTAATCTAACACTTGATCTTCACTCTGTGATCGTGTATAAAATGCGCCCTCTTTGTGCCTCGGGCGACGGCCATACGAGGCACATTAATGCTCGAGCGTTAAAATTGTTTTTGGAGAAGATTGACATGTCAAGAGTATGCCAAGTTACTGGCAAGAAACCGATGGTTGGTAACAACCGTTCGCATGCAAAAAACGCGACTCGTCGTCGTTTTTTACCTAACCTACAAAACCACCGTTTTTGGTTAGAAGAAGAAAAGCGTTTCGTACAGTTACGTATATCTACTAAAGGTATCCGTCTGATCGACAAAAAAGGTATTGAAGTTGTTGTTGCTGAACTTCGTGCCCGTGGCGAGAAGGTATAATAGATCATGGCTAAAGCTAAAGGTAATCGTGAGAAGATCAAATTAGTTTCTACAGCTAAAACTGGTCACTTCTACACAACTGAAAAAAACAAGCGTAACATGCCTGAAAAAATGGAAATCAAAAAATTTGATCCAGTTATTCGTCAGCACGTTATCTACAAAGAAGCCAAAATCAAGTAATCCTTGGTTAGTGTTTCGAGAAAAGCCCCTTATTTAAGGGGCTTTTTTTTGCGCTTTTTTTAGTGACGAGTCATCCAGTTGAGATAATTGCCCCGCAAACTTAAGCCGCGAAATTATCCCCTGTGAAGTAAAAAAAGTGAGAACACTTACTGAAAATATAAAATAGTGAAGCTTTACGCATTTTAAATCATCAAAACCGTGATTTGGTGAGAATAAATTCTTTATATGTGAATTAAGATGCAATACCATACGCGAAAGTTAGTGATTCACTTCTGGCGTGTCATGGTGGCGCGGTCAGCTCAACATGAGGGGTAAATAACGCGTGCGTACCACTGAACTGGTTGATGGATTTCGTCATTCTGCCCCTTATGTTAATGCTCACAGAGGTAAAACTTTTGTGGTCATGCTTGGCGGTGAAGCTTTGGCTCAGAATCAATTCCGCGCCATCTTAAATGATGTCGCTCTGCTGCACAGTTTAGGGATAAAAGTGGTATTGGTGTATGGGGCTAGGCCGCAGATTGATATTGCATTAGCCGCCAATGGCATTGAGCCTACTTACCATGAAGGCGTGCGCATCACCGATGAAGAGACCCTCAAGGTGATTAAGCAAGTGGCGGGAGCGCTGCAATTTGATATCACTGCCCGTTTGTCGATGAGTTTAAGTAATACGCCAATGCAGGGTGCGCAAATCAACTTAGTGAGTGGCAATTTTGTGATTGCTCAACCACTGGGTGTGTATACTGGCGTGGATTTTTGCCTGAGTGGCAAGGTGCGTCGTATTGATGTGCAAGGTCTAAAGCGTCAGCTAGATAATCACTGTATCGTGTTGATGGGACCGATTGCGGCTTCGGTCACTGGTGAAAGCTTTAATCTCACCGCTGAGGAAATTGCGACCCAAGTGGCGATTAAGCTCAAAGCCGATAAGATGATCGGTTTTAGCGCGCAAAATGGCATTCTCGATCGCAATGGCGATGTGATTGCCGAGTTGATGCCCAACGATGCGCAAAATATTATGCATAAGCTAGCCGAGCATGGTTCTGCCTGCGTTGGCACTATGGCTTTCTTGAAAGCCAGTATCGATGCCTGCCGTAATGGTGTGCCACGTTGTCACTTAGTCAGCTACCTCGAAGATGGTGCCTTACTGCAGGAATTGTTTTCCCGCGAAGGGATAGGCACACAAATTGTGACAGAGAGTGCCGAGCGCTTACGCTGTGCGTCGATTACTGATATTGGCGGTGTGTTGAACCTTATTCGTCCATTGGAGGAACAAGGCATTCTGGTGCGACGTAGTCGTGAGCAGCTCGAGATTGAAATCGAGCAGTTTATGTTGATTGAACGCGATGGTTTAGTGATTGGTTGCGCCGCGCTCTACCCTTTTGAAGAGGACAATGCCGGTGAATTTGCCTGTTTAGTGGTGCACCCTGATTATCGCGATGCTGACAGAGGCAGTTTACTACTGAAGAACATCATTAATCAGGCCAAAAATCGTGGCTATTCACGCTTATTTGCACTAACCACTCGAAGCATTCACTGGTTCCTTGAACATGGTTTTGTGATTGAAGATGTTGAAGCGCTGCCGCAGAAGAAAAAGCAGCTATATAACTATCAACGTCGTTCAAAAATTCTCGCACTCGATCTCTAAGTTGTTCAACATTCAATGAATGCCAGCCATATTAGCGCTGGCATGGTTTTTTATGCTTAACGATTTAGGTTTTTGCATCGTCAAAGCAGGCTGATGATCCAACATCTCTTTATGCTGGGATCTTTTTGCGTTTATAAGCCATATCTAAGATAAAGACTAACAGCGCACTCCAGATAAAACCGAAGGTGATGCCTTTTTCTGCATCAAAAGGTTCATTAAACAAACTCACGGCGAGGATGAACATAATGCTCGGGCCGATATATTGAAAAAAACCTAGCATAGACAATGGAATACGTACCGCTGCTCCGGCAAAGCACAGCAACGGAATGGTGGTGATGATACCTGCTGCCATTAGCATCAGATTCCATTGCCAGTCGTTAGTCAGCATGCTCGCCGTGGCGGTGTCTAAGGTTGCAACGAGGTAAATCAGTGCCACCGGTAACAGCACCGCGGTTTCGACCAATAAGCCGGCCTTAGCATCCACATTGACCTTTTTTCGCAGCAGCGCATAGAAGCCAAAGGTGCCCGCAAGTGCCAACGAGACGATGGGAATGGAGCCAAAAGAGATTAACTGGATCAATACGCCAGCGCTGGCGAGCGCGACAGCAAACCATTGCAGTTTACGCAACCTTTCGCCTAGAAATAGCATTCCGAGCAAGACGTTGAGTAAAGGATTAATAAAGTAACCTAAGCTGGCATCGAGCATGTGATCGTTATTGACCGCCCAGATAAACAATAGCCAGTTTCCTGCGATCAGGATGGAGGTGATGGTGAGTACGATAAGCTGCTTAGGCTGTTTAAACAGTAAGCGTAAGCGAGAAAAACCGCCGATAAACTGCATGATAATCAGCATAAACACGAATGACCAAATCACCCGATGGATTAAAATTTCAGTGGCGGAAACGTGGTGGAATAATTTGAAATATAACGGCGCAAAACCCCACATACAGTAAGCACTGACGGCAAGTAGGATCCCTTTGCGGTATTCAAGATTTGGCATGAGACATCTTCGAAGAACAACAAGATGGCGATTGTAGGTGCCTCACTCACTTGACTCAAGGAATTTGCAGTGTTCTTTCGTTACCGACGGTGTTTATAACAGCTTGAATGGAGCCGTCACGTCGGCAAACCCCTTGCTCAGCAAGAGGTTTACCTGAGCACTTTTGCCCGTAAACCACTAGCCCACCATATAAGTCCCTGTGCCAAAGGCGATATGGGTGCCTTGTTCATTATGTAACTCCATACGGCATACCGAGACTCGGTTGCCCGCACGAATAACGCTGCCCGTGCCTGTAAAGGTGAGGCCGCGTCCTGGGCGCAGATAATCGATACGCAAGTCTATCGTCCCTAAAGTTTGCAGGCGTTGTTGTAGTTCTTCGATCGTCCAATCTTCTCGGCTAGCAACCAATCCTGCAAATACGGTGAGTCCGCCGACGACATCCAGTACTGTGGCGGTGACACCGCCGTGGAGGATCTGTTGATGAATATTGCCAATAAGTTCAGGTTTCATCTTGATCACCACTTCAACGCCGTCGAGATCGTAGCGTTTAATCTCGAGCCCCAGCAGATTATGGAAAGGGACACGTTGATCGAAGACTTGTGCAACTCGGCTTAATATTTCTGCTTGGATGGGGCTTGTCATCGTTTATTGTCCTTGTCGGTGGCTGATGGTGTTAGGCGTAATTGGATTGGTTATCTACACAGACCAGAAGGAAAGTGTGGCTTAGAGCAATTAATCTACAGTGAAGCTAGCGGTGAATGCAACTCTGCCTTTTAAACAAAGTCACCTTGGCTAAAGTGCGTTAAATTACCGCTGAATTCTGCATTTTTAGGTTGTTTGGGTATAGAATACCTCCCCTCACTTTTGACATAGAAGATCCATGGAAAAGCTCGTAGTTGACACGCATGATGATCCGCTCTCGCAACGCCTTGCACAGGTGTTTGGTTACCGTGACTTTAGGGACGGTCAGCGGGAGGTGATCGAACGCGTTTGCGGCGGGCAAGATTGCTTGGTCATTATGCCTACTGGTGGCGGGAAAAGTTTGTGTTATCAGCTTCCCGCGTTGATGATGGACGGCATCACTATTGTGGTATCTCCATTGATTTCATTGATGAAAGATCAAGTCGATAGCCTATTGCAAACCGGTGTTGCAGCAGCTTACCTCAATTCTTCTTTGCCGCGCGAACAGAGCACTGAAGTATTAAGGCAACTGCGCCACGGTGAGTTAAAGTTGCTTTATGTGTCACCTGAGCGTTTATTAACGGCTGATTTTATTGAGCGTATGCAGTCTCTCCAGCTGGCGATGTTTGCCATCGATGAGGCGCATTGTATCAGTCAGTGGGGCCATGATTTTCGCCCTGAATATGCGGCGCTCGGCCAGTTAAAGCAACTCTTTCCCTATGTGCCCATGATGGCGCTGACCGCAACGGCGGATCAGGCCACGCGCCAGAGTATTTGTGAGCGGCTTGGTATTGATCCATTCCGTTTTCTCTCCAGTTTCGACAGGCCTAACATTCGTTACACTGTGGCTGAAAAGCTTAATGCAGCTAATCAGTTACGGCATTTTTTAACCCAACAAAATGGCACTAACGGCATTATTTATTGCAGCAGTCGCCGCCGTGTCGATGAAGTGGCCGATAGGTTACGCCTACAAGGTTTTAATGCTAAGGCCTATCATGCGGGCATGACGCAGGAAGACCGAGGTGCAGTGCAAGATAGTTTCCTTAAAGATCAAATCGATATCGTAGTCGCCACCGTGGCTTTCGGGATGGGGATTAACAAGTCGAATGTACGTTTTGTGGTGCATTATGATATTCCGAAGAGTATCGAAGCCTATTATCAGGAAACAGGCCGAGCGGGCCGTGATGGGCTCGATGCCGAAGCATTTATGTTGTTTGATCCTGCCGATATTGGCCGAGTACGACATTTAATTGAACAGTCTGAGCCTGGGCCGCAGCAACAAGTCGAATTTCATAAACTCAATACTATGGCGGCCTTTGCCGAGGCGCAAACCTGTCGCCGCCAAGTGTTGCTGCATTACTTTGATGAGAGTGCATTAGAGCCCTGTGGCAACTGCGACATTTGTCTTGACCCCCCTAAACGTTATAACGGCACCGAAGATGCGCAAAAGGTGTTGTCATGTATTTTCCGTTTAGGGCAACGTTTTGGTATTAATCATTTAATTGAAGTGATGCGTGGCTCGAAAGGGGCATCGATTATCGACAGGGGGCATGACAAACTCACGACCTGGGGGATAGGTAAAGATAAGAGCCATGAGTACTGGCTGAGCGTGATCCGCCAACTCATTCATCTGGGACTGGCGAGTCAAGATGTGACTCGCGGTTCCTCTATCACCTTAAACCCTTTGGCACGACCCGTACTTAAAGGTGAAGTGGCATTAATGCTCGCCGAGCCGCGGATTCAGTTAACAACCAGTAAACGTAAGGCGAGCCCGTCTAAAGCACCGCTGAGTTATGACCGTAAGTTGTTTGCGAGATTGAAGTTACTGCGTCGAACCCTTGCAGAGCAGCAGGATGTGCCGCCGTATTTAGTGTTTAACGATGCGACGCTTGCTGAGATGGCAGCGATGATGCCAACGAGTGCGGGGGAAATGCTTGCGGTCAACGGGGTGGGCGAGCGTAAACTGAGTCGTTTCGGTGACGCTTTTCTCGATGAAATCTCGGCTTACTTAGCAGGAGAATAATGGTGTGGAGTATGCTCATTGATTTTAACCTTACCTAATTGATTTATGCTGGCTCGCTTGATTAAAGAGCCAACGTATCAAACTGTTGCATCGCTGCTATACCAATATTGACCAGCAGGCGTGTTGATCGCAGCTTCATTTTCCCCTATTTGCAGTAGATTTTGGCATTTCAACACATTTCGTTTATTTCTGAATCCAAACAGCGGGTTAATTCTGTGGTATAGATCACCAATCTGGTGTTCAATCTGGTGATGAAACTTGCCTTTATGAGTCTTAATGTGGCTTGGATCGGTCGAACATGAAAAAATTAGGGTTGACACTCTCGGCTAAGCACGTTAAATATTAGCCGTCCTTTATAATTTAAACAGAATAAAAATACAGATTAAATGAATATTATTAGCTGCAAACTCGACCTTCTCCTTCTCTCTCTCGTGGTTTATACGCGGAGGTCTTAGTGTTGCATGCTCGAATAAAGAGGCAAAGCATTCACAAACCCCGCACCAAGGTCGCGGGGTTTTTTGTATCTAAATATGGCAAAAATTAACTAACGAACGGCGACGTTCCATGGAGAGGCGAGATGTCTAACAGAGTCATAATATTTGATACTACCTTGCGTGATGGTGAGCAGGCGTTAGCCGCAAGTTTGTCGGTCAAAGAAAAACTACAGATCGCGATGGCGCTGGAACGTCTTGGTGTGGATGTGATGGAGGTGGGGTTTCCTGTGTCTTCTCCCGGCGATTTTGAATCGGTGCAAACCATAGCGCGTACCATTAAAAACAGTCGTGTGTGTGCCTTATCGCGTGCATTGGAAAAGGACATCGATGCTGCGGCGCAGGCCTTGTCTGTCGCTGAGCAGTTCCGTATTCATACTTTTATTTCTACGTCGACGATTCACGTTGAGAGCAAGTTAAAGCGCTCTTTTGAGCAAGTGTTAGAGATGGCCGTTGGCGCGGTGAAATATGCTCGCCGTTTTACCGACGATGTGGAGTTCTCCTGTGAAGATGCCGGGCGTACGCCCATCGATAATCTGTGCCGTATGGTGGAAGCCGCCATTCGTGCGGGCGCGCGCACCATTAACATTCCCGATACCGTCGGCTACACAGTGCCCAGTGAATTTGGCACTATTATCCAGACCTTATTTCATCGGGTACCCAATATCGATCAAGCGGTGATCTCAGTGCATTGCCATGATGACTTAGGGTTATCTGTGGCGAACTCGATCACCGCAGTGCAGCACGGAGCTCGTCAAATAGAATGTACGATCAATGGCATAGGTGAGCGTGCGGGTAACTGTTCATTGGAAGAGATCGCGATGATTTTAGCGACGCGTAAGGGCATGTTAGGGCTAGAAACGGGCATTAATGCCAAAGAAATTCACCGTACTTCTAATTTAGTCAGCCAGTTATGCAATATGCCAGTGCAGGCGAACAAGGCGATTGTCGGCGCCAATGCTTTTACTCATTCGTCGGGCATCCATCAGGATGGCATGTTAAAAGCGCAAAACACCTATGAAATCATGACGCCAGAAAGCATAGGTTTGAATCGTAATAACTTGAATATGACCTCGCGCTCGGGTCGGCATGTGATTAAGCATCGCATGGCAGAAATGGGCTATAACGAGCACGACTACAATATGGATACTCTGTATGCAGAGTTTCTAAAGTTGGCGGATAAAAAAGGCCAAGTATTTGATTATGACTTAGAAGCCTTAGCCTTTATGGAAGCGCAGGCCGAAGAAGATAATTACTATCAATTACAGCAATTAGTGGTGCAGTCTGACTCGACCGAAGGCGTTGCGACTGCGACTGTGCGTATCGAAGTGGGTGGGGATATTAAAACCGAAGCCGCAACCGGTAATGGTCCGGTCGATGCTGCCTATAACGCGATCGCCCGCGCCACCGATCGTCGTATAGATATTATCAGCTATAAATTAGGCGCTAAGGGTGTCGGCCAAAATGCCTTAGGCCAAGTGGACATTACCGCGGTTTACCATGAGCAAAACTTCCACGGCGTTGGGTTAGCAACCGATGTGGTGGAAGCCTCGGCGCGCGCTTTAGTGCATGTGATGAACTTAACGTGCCGCGCAGACAAGGTCGCCGATTACAAACAAAGCATGCAAAAAAATCGAGAGCTAGGCGGCGTCTAGTCGCTAAAAGTATCCAAAGAATAACAAGGTCGAGCATTTACATTTTAAAGGAGTTGACTGGCGTATGAGTTATCAAATAGCAGTATTAGCAGGGGATGGCATTGGCCCTGAAGTGATGGCAGAGGCGCGTAAAGTGCTGCGTGAGGTTGAAGCGCGATTCGATTTGATTATCGAATACACCTCATATGACGTTGGTGGCATCGCCATCGATAATCACGGTTGCCCGTTACCCGATGCCACGTTAAAGGGCTGTGAAGCGTCCGATGGGATTCTATTTGGTTCAGTCGGCGGCCCTAAGTGGGAAAAACTGCCACCAAATGAGCAACCTGAGCGCGGCGCACTGTTGCCCTTGCGTGGCCACTTCGAATTGTTTTGTAATCTGCGCCCCGCGAAATTGCAGGATGGCTTAGAGCATATGTCGCCGCTGCGCAGCGATATTTCTGCCCGTGGCTTTGATGTTTTATGTGTGCGCGAGTTAACCGGCGGCATTTATTTTGGTAAGCCAAAGGGTCGTCAAGGTGAAGGCGAAAATGAAGAAGCCTTCGATACCATGCGTTATAGCCGCCGGGAAATTAGCCGTATCGCCCGTATCGCCTTCGAAGCTGCCCGTGGTCGCCGTAAAAAAGTGACGTCAGTGGATAAAGCCAACGTATTGGCCTGTTCAGTGTTATGGCGCCAAGTGGTCGAAGAGGTGGCGGTCGATTTCCCCGATGTCGAGCTAGAGCATATTTATATCGATAACGCGACGATGCAGCTGCTACGTCGTCCCGATGAGTTCGATGTGCTGTTATGTTCTAATTTGTTCGGTGACATATTATCCGACGAAATTGCGATGTTAACCGGCTCTATGGGCTTGTTAGCATCGGCGAGCATGAACAGCACTGGCTTTGGTTTATTTGAACCCGCGGGTGGCAGTGCGCCGGATATCGCCGGCCTTGGCATTGCAAATCCTATCGCCCAAATTCTATCGGCGGCATTAATGCTGCGCCACAGCTTAAAGCAAGAGCAAGCCGCCTGTGCGATTGAGCGTGCCGTCAACAAAGCATTAAATTCGGGTTATTTAACCTCTGAGTTATTGAGCAGCGACAAGCGGAGCCAAGCTAAGTCAACTGCCGAGATGGGTGACTTTATCGCCAATGCTATAAAGGAAGGTGTGTAATGACGACGGCTTCAATATCAATCACCCCAAAAACCTTGTATCAAAAAGTATGGGATGCCCACGTTGTCCAAGCTCCTGAAGGTGAAGCGCCGATTATTTATGTCGACAGACATTTAGTCCATGAAGTGACGTCGCCCCAAGCATTCAGTGGCTTAAAGGTGGCAGGCCGCACACTGCGCGCACCGGAAAAAACCTTTGCCACTATGGATCACAACACTTCGACCCGTAGCGCTAGCTTAGATGCCTTAAGCCCGATGGCACGCACGCAGGTGGAAACCCTCGCGCAAAACTGTAAAGACTTTGGCGTACGTTTATACGACATTCATCATCCTAATCAAGGGATTGTACATGTAATGGGCCCAGAGTTAGGGATTACCTTGCCGGGCACTGTGATTGTCTGTGGTGACTCCCATACTGCGACCCATGGCGCCTTTGGTGCGCTGGCGTTTGGCATTGGCACCTCTGAAGTTGAGCACGTTTTAGCCACGCAAACGCTGCGTCAGTTAAAAGCGAAGACCATGAAGATTGACGTGCGGGGCCATGTTACCGATGGCGTGACTGCCAAAGATATTGTACTGGCTATTATTGGCAAAATCGGTATGGATGGTGGCACGGGTTATGTGGTGGAGTTCTGCGGCGAGGCGATTGAAGCTTTGTCGATGGAAGGCCGCATGACAGTGTGCAATATGGCGATTGAGATGGGGGCGAAGGCGGGCATGGTCGCGCCGGATCAAACTACCTTCGCTTATTTAGAAGGCCGCGAGTTTGCGCCCAAGGGCGAAGATTGGGCAGAGGCTGTCGCTGACTGGCAAGCCATAAAAACCGATGATGGCGCCGTGTTTGATGCCACTGTGGTACTCGATGCGGCCGATATTGCGCCGCAATTGACTTGGGGCACTAACCCAGGCCAAGTGGTCGCGATCGATGGCAAAGTGCCTGATCCTCTTGATGAAGCTAACCCAAGCATCCGTGCCAGCATGGAAAAGGCCTTAGAATACATTGGCCTGAAGGCGGGTACTGTGATGACAGACATCAGTATCAACAAGGTGTTTATCGGTTCCTGCACTAACTCACGGATTGAAGATTTACGCAGTGCTGCTGTGCATGCCAAAGGCCGTAAAGTGGCGAGTGGCGTCACTGCGATTGTGGTGCCCGGTTCTGGCCAAGTGAAAGCCCAAGCCGAAGCGGAAGGTTTAGATAAAATTTTTATCGACGCTGGGTTTGAATGGCGTCTGCCGGGCTGTTCCATGTGTTTAGCGATGAACGATGACAGATTAGAGGCGGGCGATCGCTGCGCGTCGACTAGTAATCGTAACTTCGAAGGTCGCCAAGGCCGTGGCAGTCGTACCCATTTGGTGAGCCCAGCAATGGCCGCCGCCGCTGCGGTGGCTGGGCATTTTGTCGATATTCGCAAACCTTACTCATTACCGTAAACAGAGGAGAAGTTTATGCAACCTTTTACGACCCATCGCGGGCTTGCGGTCATGATAGACAGCAACAATATCGATACGGATCAGATCATTCCGAAACAGTTTTTGTCTAAGGTCACCCGCGATGGTTTTGGGGTGCACTTATTCCACGATTGGCGTTATTTGGATGAAGCGGGTGAGGTGCCTAATCTTGAGTTCTCATTGAACCAGCCTCGCTATCAAGGCGCGTCAATTCTTCTGTCGCAGGAAAATTTTGGTTGTGGTTCGAGTCGTGAACATGCACCTTGGGCGCTGGCGGACTTCGGTTTGCGGGCCATTATAGCCCCTAGCTTTGCCGACATTTTTTACGGCAACTCAATCAATAATGGCCTATTACCTGTGGCGTTAACGCATGCAGAGGTGCGCCAGTTAATGAATGAAGTGGCTGGACAAGAGGGCGCGCAAATCACGGTTGATCTCACAAGCTGTAAAGTGACGGCTCCGTCAGGGGCTGAGTTTAGTTTTACATTAGCAGAGTCGGCAAGGCATATGTTACTCAATGGCTTAGATGCTATTGGGCTGACCTTGTCCCATGCTGCGCAAATCAGTCAGTACGAAACTCAAATCCAAGGTTGGCGCCGTTAAACTTTCAGCGCACATTTGTACTTGAGTGTCGTTGACATTGAAATGCCTAGGTTAATACCTAGGCATTTTGTTTTAAATAACCATGCTACATAAATGCAAATCATTGTATTTTAAGTGTTAATTATGATGATTTGTTTTTACTCTATAGCATTTCAGTGTTGCTAGTGATTTATGCTGAATTTTTTATGTTTAAATAATTTACACGTGTTCCTATGACTTTTTGATTTATGATATTGTTTGTTATGGTTATTTTTTGATTTTTCCATTTATCGTTAACGGCTACAGCGAGTGTTCACTGAAAGCGATGAGGGTTAATTTTGTTTGAATAATGATGCTTGTCACTCAATATGTTTTTAACGGCCATATTGCCAGTGTTTTTATCTGTTTTATCTCATCTAGTTGCAAACATCTTCTGCATAAGTAAACTGCTGCGCATTCAATATGGAGTGTTTGCTCTATTTTGCCTGAACGCCGTAGTACTCATCTAAGTAGTACAGATAACAATAATATTTTTAGAGAATAATAATGCAAAAACGTCTTTTGACCTTGGCTGTGACTACAGCCTTATTAAGCGCTACGGCTCATGTTCATGCTGCGGGTTTTCAACTTGCCGAATATTCGGCCACAGGCTTAGGTCGTGCCTTTGCGGGTGAAGCGGCGATGGCGGATAACGCTTCGGCTCAATTTCGAAATCCTGCCATGTTGACTTATCTTACCGGCACCCAAATGACCACGGGCGCGATTTTGGTGATGCCCGATATTGATGTTAGCGGCGAGGTGAAATTTGGCGGTGTGACTCAAGCTACCGCGGCAAAGGACATGGCTGGCAATGCCGTTATTCCTAATTTTTATGTGAGCCATCAGCTTAGCCAACAGTGGTTTATCGGCCTTGCTTTAGGCACTAATTTTGGCCTGGCGACCGAGTTAGATGATGAGTTTCGCGGTACTCAATTTGGTAATGAGGCGTCCATCAAGGCGATTGAAATCAATCCCAATGTTGCCTTTCGTATCAACGAGCAATTTAGCGTGGGCGGCGGTGTTCGTCTCGTGCTGGGTGAAGGCAGTATAGGTGCACAGAGTTCGGCTGATGCAGTTTTACCTACGCCTATTGGTAATTTACCCGTACCTAAGGGCACTACTCTTAAGTATATGAAAGGGGATGATACTTCTTGGGGTTGGCAATTAGGTGGCGCGTGGCAGATTAATGCTGATCATCGCATTGGTTTAAACTATCGCTCGGCGGTGGATCAGCGTCTTGAGGGTGAGGCATATGGCTTGGCTTTTAATCCGTTCGATCCCAACAAAAAGCTGGCGGGTTCGATGGAGCTCAGTTTACCTGCAACGGCTGAACTTGCCTCTTTTCATCAACTGACACCGCAGTTGGCGTTGCACGCGAGTGTTAACTGGACTGATTGGAGCTCATTTGAAAAGTTGGAAGCGGTGATACCTTCGTTAACGGTACCCACTCAATTAGTGAAGCAAGAAAATTGGGAAGATAGCTATCGTTTTGCTGTGGGCGCGACGTATCGCCTAGATGACCAATCAAGCCTTCGTGCCGGTGTTGCCTATGACATGTCAGCCGTGTCTGATGCCAACCGTACGTTAACCATTCCAGAAATGAATCGCCTGTGGTTAAGTGCGGGTTATGGGTATCAATTCAGCAAGCAGCTGGATTTGGATTTTGGTGTGACTTATATCATTGCCGATGAGTCGCCAGTGGTTGAGCCGCGCCCAGGAATCGAGTCTGATAATTCTTCCGCGCTATTTGGCGGGACATTTAGCGGCACTACCAGTGGCAATATTCTGTTATTTGGTGTGCAGGCCAGTTACCGTTTTTAAGCCAAGTTTGCGTTAGAGCAATATGTGCAAGCTACGCGAGCCCTAAGTTATGTGACTGCTGGTTTGTGCGCCGCTAAGATTTTATTTTAAATAAAAGCCATGATTATTAAGGGCTTTTTATATTCTTTGCTTAGCGTTTTTTGTGGTTTTAGTTTATCAACCTTACCTATCGCTAACCGTGTTCGGGTGATGTTTATTTGGCTTGCGCAGCGTTGATGGGTCTTTTTGCGGTTTTTTATGATACTTGAATATGCATTGTTATGGCCGATGCCAAATGGCTGATGCACTGGTCATCGTGGTCTATTACGCATATATTCGATCTCCAAAGTGATGTTTATGCTTGCCGTTGCGGTTAAAGAGAGGCATTGCGAAGGTGCATATGGGTTACGCGGAATAAATATAGGATTGTAAAGCGTGCAGAAAAAATACGTGGTGGCTTTAGATCAAGGCACAACCAGCTCAAGGGCGATCGTGTTCGATCACGACGCAAACATTGTCAGCGTGTCTCAGCGTGAGTTTACTCAGTGGTATCCAAAGCCTGGTTGGGTTGAGCATGATCCTATGGAAATTTGGGCAAGCCAAAGTTCAGTGTTAATTGAAGTGTTGGCGCGTGCGGGGATCCACAGTGATGAAGTCGCCGCCATTGGCATTACCAATCAGCGGGAAACCACGGTTATTTGGGAAAAGGCCACCGGTAAACCTATTTATAACGCGATTGTGTGGCAGTGCCGCCGCAGCGCAGGGATCTGTGAGCAACTCAAAGCTCAAGGGTTAGAAGAATATGTGCGTGAGAATACCGGTTTATTACTCGACCCTTATTTTTCAGGCACTAAGATCAAATGGATTCTAGATAATGTGCCTAATGCCCGTGAGCAAGCTGAGCGTGGTGAGTTGTTGTTCGGCACTATCGATACGTGGCTCGTGTGGAAGTTAACCGAGGGCAAGGTGCATGTCACCGATCCCACCAATGCTGCCCGCACTCTGCTATTCAATATCCATAGCCTGACTTGGGATAATCAGTTACTCGAAGCCTTAGATATTCCGGCGTCTATGTTGCCTGACGTTAAACCTTCCTGCAGCGTGTATGGTACGACAAGGATTGCTGGCGAAGGCAGTGAAATCCAGGTGGCAGGAATGGCGGGCGATCAACAGGCGGCGCTGTTTGGTCAGTTATGTGTCGAGCCCGGCATGGCGAAGAATACCTACGGTACTGGTTGTTTTTTGTTGATGAATACTGGGACAAAAGCGGTGCGCTCAAACCATGGGTTACTGACGACAATTGCCGTGGGGCCTAAGGGTGAAGTGAACTATGCGCTCGAAGGCTCAGTCTTTATGGGCGGCGCTACTATTCAATGGTTGCGGGATGAGCTTGGGTTGATTCGTGATGCCAGCGATACTGAGTATTTTGCCTCTAAGGTGAGCGATACCAATGGGGTATATTTAGTGCCTGCCTTTGTGGGACTGGGTGCGCCCTATTGGGACCCTAATGCCCGTGGCGCGCTATTTGGATTGACGCGTGGAGCGAACAGCAATCACATTATTCGGGCAGCGTTGGAGTCTATCGCCTACCAGAGTAAGGATTTACTCGATGCCATGACCAAAGACAGTGGTGTAAGCCTTAAGCGTTTAAAGGTGGATGGTGGCGCGGTAGTTAATGACCTCTTGATGCAGTTTCAAGCCGATATTACCGATGTTGAAGTGTTAAGGCCCTGCGTGTGTGAGACTACCGCCTTGGGCGCGGCATTTTTAGCGGGGCTTGCGGTGGGCTTTTGGGGCAGCGTACTTGAGCTTGAGCATAAGGCTTGTATCGATAAGCATTTTGTCCCCAATATAGATGCCAATACTCGAGTGCAGTTATATACAGGTTGGCAGGATGCGGTGGCTAGAACTCGGAGTTAACCAATACGCCTTAAGGATCGTTTTAATACAGGGTCTAAAACTTAATTCGAGCTATCGCACTATGCTGAATATCGCTTGATGACGGCTAATAGAAAGGCGCTAATCCAATGGGGCTGCGCCTTTTTAAGTTCGATAGTTATACTTCAATATCAATATCATGTGGGTTATGGGGTTTATTTATATCTGCAGTGTCGTCGGTGACTTCAAGTACAACACCTTCTTTTAATGCTTTTGCCTTATCGGATACACGACGCTTCATATTCTTATTACTATTCGATTCTTTGCGTCTTTCTTTGACGTTGGCATCGCGGCTGTTTAACTTTGGGGGTAACTGCGACTGCGGTGCGTCATGGTTATCGGGGGCGTTAGCGGTTACGCTGCTGACTTTATCTACAACTCGCTTAGGGTGCAACACGGCTTTCACTGGCTGTGCCAACATGGCATAAATGCTATCCAATCCACTCATAACGCCTCCTTGTTTTTACACCTCTTAACTAGGGTATCGGCTAATGTCGGGGAATATTTAGACTATAACGCGTTTAATTTGTGCAGGCGCTAAACCTCATGCTTTGTCATGGTCATCCATTGTTAACTTTTGATTGTTTTGATTGTTTTGATTGTTTTGATTGTTTTGATTGTTTTGATTGTTTTGATTGTTTTGATTTTGAGCTTAGCGTTAATTATCGAACCTAAAAAACCTTCAGATATAAAATTCATCCCTCATTTTTCATCCGAAGAGCCTAAACGTAAAAGGTTGCTGCATATTTCGGCGTAATTGATTCCTGTTGTTTCCTGTTATTTCCTGTTATTTCCTCTGTCTAGTCGGTCTTTAGCGGTTTCCCTGGCAAAAGTGTGTCACTAGATTAAGTGTTCAATATGCGGCTAACCCGCTTGCCGACTGGATTTATAAAAGGATCCCATCCCTTGACAATACTTGTCGACTGTCCCTAAAATTGGCAGTTGTGGGAAATAGTGGATATTAGTGGATTAAAAATCAAAGGATAGGATGAATTAGCGTGTTTCGTGGAGCCAGTGCTATCAACTTAGATACAAAGGGACGGATCGCTATTCCAGTGCGATACCGCGAACCTTTGCAGCTTGGGCACCAAGGCCGCATCGTGATGACTGTCGATATCCAATCCGCTTGTTTACTCTTGTATCCAATCCATGAATGGGAGTTGGTCGAAGCTAAGTTGTTGAAGCTTTCCGATACCGATAAAACCCAGCGGTCCTTAAAGCGTCTGTTATTAGGTTACGCCCACGAAGTGGAGCTCGATGGCAATGGACGGATATTATTACCACCACCGCTAAGGCACTATGCCAACTTAGATAAGCGCATCATGCTGGTGGGGCAATTGAATAAATTTGAGCTGTGGGATGAGCAATCTTGGCTGCGGCAAATTGATGAGTGTCAGGAAACAATTCGAAGTGAGGCACTTGCTAGTAACGAGCGTCTCGCGGATTTTTCACTATAACGAGTCGCAATAACTAAATAAGAAGAGAGTAATGAGTCAAGAATTTGCCCATTTATCCGTACTGCTAGCAGAAACGGTTGGCGGTTTAAACATCAAAGACGATGGCATCTATATCGATGGCACGTTTGGCCGCGGTGGTCATTCAAGACACGTGTTGCAACAGCTTGGTAAGCATGGCCGATTGATCGCCATTGACCGTGATCCGCAAGCGATTGAAGCGGCGAAACAATTTAGTGATGATCCCCGTTTTCAAATTGTGCATGGTGGCTTTGGCCAATTAGCCAATTACGTCGAAGAACTTGGGCTTGTGGGCAAAATTGATGGGGTATTACTGGATTTAGGGGTGTCTTCACCGCAACTTGACGATGCAGAACGCGGTTTTAGTTTCATGCGCGATGGTCCGCTCGATATGCGCATGGATAATAGTCAAGGCCAAACGGCTGCGCAATGGTTGGCTCGTGCTGAGATTGAAGATATGGCGTGGGTATTTAAAACCTACGGCGAAGAGAAAAATGCCCGTCATATCGCCCGCTGTATCGTTGCCGATCGTGAGAAAACGCCATTTTTGCGTACCAAAGATTTAGCCGATCTGATTGCGCGTATCACTAAACATAAAGAACGCAATAAGCATCCCGCGACTCGGGTGTTTCAGGCAATTCGAATTTATATCAACAGTGAGTTAGATCAAATTGACCAAGCTCTTGAAGGTGCTGTCAATGTACTGGCTCCAGAAGGGCGCTTGTCAGTCATTAGTTTCCATTCTTTAGAAGACCGTATCGTGAAGCGTTTTATTCGTCGCCATAGCCAAGGTGAGAGTGTGCCGCACGGTTTACCTATCACTGAAGATCAAATTAATAAGTCGCGTAAGTTACGTGCCGTGGGTAAGGCGATTATGCCGTCCGACGAAGAAATCGACCGCAATGCCAGAGCTCGCAGCTCAGTGTTACGCATTGCTGAGCGTTTAGATTACTAAGGGGTGAACGGTGAGTAAGCCCTCGATTAATCTGCCACGAATCGTTGTACATGATTTATGGCTGCACAAATGGATCTTGTTATTGGCCTTAATTGTGATGAGCAATGCGGTTGCTGTGGTGTATGGCAGCCATGTTAGCCGTCAAATGACCACCCAATGGGATCAGCTACTGCAAGAGCGGGATAGATTAGATATTGAGTGGCGCAATTTATTATTAGAAGAGCAATCGCAGACGGAACACAGTCGTATCACGCGTATTACCTCTAAGGAACTCAACATGAGTCGTCCGTTACCCAGCGAAGAAGTGGTGGTAAAGGTGCCGTGAGTATAGGGAAGATATGACTAGGCAAGCGAAAATCAGGCGGGTAATAAAATCACAAAAACCCCAACAGATCCATTGGCGTTTATACGTAGTGGTCGGGTTTGTGTGTGCGTTATTTTCCAGCCTAGTGGGGCGTGCAGCCTACATTCAAATTATTGAACCCGATAAGTTACGTCACGAAAGTGATATGCGAACATTGCGTACCACGAGTCGTGAAGTGCAACGGGGCTTGATCACCGACCGCAATGGCGAGATGCTGGCCGTGAGCGTGCCTGTGCGAGCCGTTTGGGCCGATCCCAAAGTCGTTAATGACAGTAATGGTTTTACCGATATGCGCCGCTGGCAAGCTTTGGCTGATGTGTTACATCTGCCCATTGAAGACCTGCTTGACCGTGTGCGCAGTAATCCCACCAAACGTTTTACCTACTTAAAACGCCAAATTACCCCGGCGGTTGCGGACTACATTACTCAGCTTAAATTACCCGGTGTATTTCTAAAATCTGAATCCCGCCGTTATTATCCTGGCGGTGAAATTACCGCCCAGTTAATTGGTATCACTAACATCGATGACGTTGGGATAGAAGGTGTTGAAAATGCATACAATAGCTGGTTAACGGGTACGCCTTCTAAACAAAAAGTACGTAAATCACGTGATGGTCATGTTGTCGAGCGATTGGATATAATACAAGAAGGTGAAAGCCCTAACGATCTTGTGCTCAGTATCGATCATCGGATCCAACAACTCGCCTATCGCGAGCTAAAACGCACCACAGAGATGAATCAAGCAACTTCGGGTTCCATCGTCGTACTCGATATTCATACCGGTGAAGTCTTGGCAATGGTGAATACGCCTTCGTACAATCCCAATGCCCGCGACAATCTGCAAACCTTCAGAATGCGTAACCGCGCGATGACAGATACCTTTGAGCCGGGTTCGACCATTAAACCTTTTGTGGTGGCTGCAGCGCTTGAGGCTGGGGCGGTTAAAGTGACCGATATCATACCGACAGCTCCGGGCTGGATGCGTTTAGGCGGTCGTCAAGTACGCGATCCTAATAATTATGGTGACATGAGTCTTGCGCGCATTCTGGCCAAATCCAGTAACGTTGGGATCAGTAAGTTAGCCTTATCGATTTCAGTACAACAGCTGCTGGGCACTTATCAGTCCATGGGCCTTGGCAGTTTTTCTGGGATTAATCTTACGGGTGAAAGCGCTGGGGTGATTCAAGATCGTCACCGCTGGTCAGACTTTGAGCGTGCAACCTTATCCTTTGGTTACGGCTTGACGGCAACCACACTTCAGCTTGCCCGCATGTACGCCACATTAGGCAATGGTGGCACTTTGTTTCCTGTGTCGATTATGAAACTGAAAAAGCCGCCGGAAGGTGAGCGCGTTATTTCTGAAGAGGTATCTCACGCAGTGTTACAAATGCTGGTGGGTGTAACAGAAAAAGGCGGTACTGGTACTTTAGCGCACATTGATGGCTATCCCGTCGCAGGTAAGTCTGGCACCAGCCGTAAGGCGGTTGCGGGTGGTTATGGTGATGATTATGTCGCTTTGTTTGCTGGTGTGGCACCGGCGAATAACCCTAGGTTAGCGATAGTGGTTGTCGTGAATGAGCCTAAGGGTGATCTCTATTATGGTGGTTTAGTGGCGGGGCCGGCATTTGCCAAAGTGATGTCTGGTTCACTACAAATGTTAAACGTCGAACCCATTACCGAGAAAGAGCAAGTGCAATTGGCGGTTATTGCCGCTGGGAGAGCAGAATGATGTTATTACGGGATCTGCTGGCACCTTGGTTGCATTATGCTGGCGTGCAGTCCTTCAATGATTTGACCTTAGATAGCCGCGCAATACGTCGCGGCGATGTGTTTTTGGCGCTACCTGGACACAAGGTCGATGGCAGACAGTTTATTGGCAAAGCCTTGGATTTAGGTGCCGCTGCAATATTAGTCCACACCGATGACGCTGACCAACATGGTAAAGTGTTACTGGGCGATAATGCCGAGCGTGGTGTGCAGATTTATTTCTTTCAGTTAACTCTTCAGGTCTCAGCCATTGCCGCCCAGCGTTATGCCTTAGGGCATAAGTCTGCCGTTACGCCATCCCTTGGGATTATCGGTATTACCGGCACTAACGGTAAAACATCGACGAGTCAACTGATTGCACAGCTGGTGACGTTATTGGGGCGTAAAGCTGCCGTTATGGGCACCCTTGGCAATGGTCTCTGGGGGGCGTTAGTCGATAGTGGCAATACCACTGCCGACGCGATCACCTTAATGCGTCAGTTGCATGAATTTGAAGCCCAAGATGCGAGCGTTTGCGCTATGGAAGTGTCGAGTCATGGGCTAGTGCAAGGCCGCGTCGATGCCGTACCTTTTGATGTGGCTGTGTTTACTAATCTGACACGCGATCATCTCGATTATCATGGCGATATGGCAAGTTATGCCGCTGCTAAGCAACGTCTATTTCGTTTCAGTACCCTAGGTCACGGTTTATTGAATCTTGACGATACGGTTGGCGAGTCTTGGTTGACTGAGCTTCAACCTGTGTCAGCGCAAATTTGGGGTTTTAGTATCGAAGGTCATCAAAATGCGGCTTTTTATACCAAAAATGCTCAGTTTGACGATCAAGGCGTCAGGGCCACGTTAGTGTGGCCCGAGGGCGAAACCCACCTTCACTCGCCCCTTTTGGGTGCCTTTAATCTTTCTAATTTACTCGCGGCGTTATCGGCCTTGTATCTGCAAGGTTTTGATATGAAAGCGTTAGCCGAGCAAGTGCAATATTTAACGCCCGTTGCAGGTCGTATGGAGCGTTTCACTACCGCGGATAACATTACCTTAGTGGTCGATTATGCGCATACGCCCGATGCGATTGAGCAGGCATTAAATGCGCTTCGCCGCCACTGTGTGGGTGATTTGTGGTGTGTGTTTGGCTGTGGTGGCGACCGCGATAAGGGCAAGCGGCCTTTGATGGGGCGCGCCGCTGAGCAGTTTGCCGACCGGATTATGGTCACCAGCGACAATGCGCGCAGTGAAGAACCCGCGCAAATTATTACCGATATTATCCAAGGGCTTGTATCCCCAGAACGAGCATTGGCTCAGGTTGACCGTATCACAGCAATTAAAGACGTTGTGGCATTGGCTAAATCTGGCGATGTGATCTTACTGGCGGGCAAGGGTCATGAAACTTATCAAGAGGCGGCAGGTGTGCGTCATGACTATGATGAACGCGCCTTGGCACGTCAGTTATCGGAGCAATTAAAATGATCCCTCTTTCTCTCTCGGCCCTCTGTCAACACTTAGGCGCCCAACGAGTCGGTGACGATGTCACCATTCAAGATTTAAGCAGCGATAGTCGCAACATTGCTGCAGCAACCCTGTTTGTTGCGCTAAAAGGTGAGCGTTTCGACGGCCATGATTTTGCAGCAACTGCGATGAATAACGGTGCCGTGGCGTTAATGGTTGAGCGTCAGTTAGCTTTTGATATTCCGCAGCTGATCGTGGCAGATTGTCAAAAGGCCATGGGCGCGATAGGGGCTTATGTCCGCGACCAGATCAATCCAATTTGTGTGGCCTTGACAGGCTCAAATGGCAAGACCAGCGTAAAGGAAATGATCGCGACCATTCTGTCGGCAAAGCATCAAATTCTCTATACCGCAGGCAACTTCAATAATGAGATTGGCGTACCACTCACTTTACTGCGTTTAACACCCGCGGATGAGTTTGGAATATTCGAACTTGGCGCTAACCATAAAGGTGAAATCGATTACACCTCTGGGCTTGTGCGTCCAAACGTTGCATTGGTGAATAACGTCGGCAGTGCTCATTTAGAAGGATTTGGATCGCAAGCGGGTGTCGCGCAGGCCAAATCAGAGATTTTTAATCATCTGCAGATTGATGGCACCGCTATTATCAACGCCGATGATGCCTTTGCCGATTTTATGGCCGTTAAGGCAAGACCCTACAAGCAGTTGAGTTTCTCCCAGCAAGATGGCGCCGCTAAACGTCATATCGACGTTATCGCGACAGGCCATAAGATTGATGCCGATGGTTGTTATCGTTTTATGCTGCATTATTTAGGTGAATCTTGCCAAGTGGAATTACCGTTGGCGGGTCGTCATCAGGTGAGTAATGCACTGGCCGCTGCAAGTGTTTGTATTGCTTTGGGATTGAGTTTAACTGAGATATCAGAAGGGTTAAGCCAATTAACGCCAGTGAAAGGGAGAATGCAGCCAAGTCAATTGGGACGTGTTCGCCTAATCGATGATAGCTATAACGCAAATCCGGTGTCCGTTGGGGCAGCGATTGCTTGGTTAAAGGAAATTTCTGAAAATCGCTGTCTGGTACTGGGAGATTTAGGAGAATTAGGCGACAATGCGCCCCTTTTACACGCTGAACTAGGGCAACTGGCTAAGCAACAGGGGATTGATGCCTTGTTTTGCACGGGAATCTTAAGTCAGCACACGAGCCAAGCTTTCGGAGCACAGCACTATGACAGTGTGGCGATGTTAGTCGAAAAACTCATAAAGCATATTAACCAGTTGCCGGGACAGGTAACGGTTCTCGTTAAAGGTTCACGTAGCGCCGCCATGGAGCGGGTTGTGGATGGCCTAACAGTAGCCTTCGGGCGTGGGGAGTTAGTGTAAATGCTGGTATATCTGGCCGAGTATTTAACCCGTTTTCATACCGGGTTTAACGTGTTTTCCTATGTGACATTTCGCGCTATTTTAGGCTTGTTAACCGCATTGATTTTTAGTTTATGGAGTGGCCCTAAACTGATTGAGCGTTTGCAACTACTGCAAATTGGTCAGATTGTGCGTAACGATGGTCCAGAATCTCACTTTAGTAAGCGTGGCACGCCGACTATGGGCGGCTTAATGATATTAGCTGCGATTTTTATCAGTGTATTGTTATGGGGCGATCTGGGTAGCCGCTATGTGTGGGTGATGTTGTTTGTGCTCGGTAGTTTTGGTTTGATTGGCTTTATCGACGATTACCGCAAAGTAGTACGTAAAGATACTAAAGGGCTAATCGCACGCTGGAAATATATTTTGCAGTCTTTGGCGGCATTATTGGTCGCTTTTTTCCTGTACGCGACAGCAGCACTTCCCGGTGAAACCCAGCTAGTGGTGCCTTTCTTTAAAGACGTAATGCCACAACTTGGCGCCGTATTTATTGTATTAGCCTACTTCACTATTGTGGGTTCGAGTAATGCGGTGAACTTAACTGACGGTCTTGATGGTTTGGCTATTATGCCGACGGTCATGGTAGCGGCGGCGTTTGCATTGATTGCTTATTTATCCGGTCACGCTCAGTTTGCGAATTATTTGCATATCCCGCATTTGCCGGGTTCGGGTGAGTTGGTGATTGTTTGCACTGCGATTGTCGGTGCGGGCTTGGGCTTTTTGTGGTTCAACACTTATCCTGCGCAAGTGTTCATGGGCGATGTGGGGTCGTTGTCATTAGGGGCTGCACTGGGCACGATTGCCGTCCTCGTTCGCCAAGAAATTTTGTTAGTGATCATGGGTGGCGTATTTGTGATGGAAACCTTGTCGGTGATCCTGCAGGTAGGCTCGTACAAATTACGTGGACAGCGGATATTTCGCATGGCACCGATACACCATCATTATGAGTTAAAAGGCTGGCCTGAACCTCGGGTGATCGTGCGTTTTTGGATTATCTCGATATTCCTCGTCCTACTTGGCTTAGCCACGTTGAAGTTAAGGTAATTGGTTATGCAAAATCAGTATTCGCACATCGTGTTAGGTTTAGGGGCTACAGGCCTGTCTGTGGTGCGCTATTTGTGTGGAAAGGGCATTATCCCGCTAGTGATGGACAGTCGTCGGCAGCCTCCGGGCGCGGCAACATTAGCCATGTCGTTTCCTGATGTGAAACTGATTTCTGGTGGATTCGATTGCCGTTATCTGGTGCAAGCGACACAAATTATTATCAGTCCTGGCATTGCCACTTATACCCCTGAGGTACGCGCAGCGGTAGACATGGGCATTGAGGTGATTGGCGATATTGAGCTGTTTGCCCGTGAGATTGCTGACCGTAAACCTTGTGTGATTGGCATTACTGGCTCTAACGGTAAATCGACTGTCACTACGCTGGTGGGCGAGATGGCAAGGGAAGCGGGTATTGCCGTTGCCGTCGGAGGTAATATCGGTGTGCCTGCGCTGGATTTACTGCATGAAAATGCGGACTTATTTGTGCTTGAGTTGTCGAGCTTTCAATTGGAAACCACCCACAGCCTTAAGTGTGTGGTGGCGACCTGTTTGAATATCAGCGAAGACCACATGGACAGATACAGTGACATTGATGCCTACCGCGAGGCTAAATTACGCTTATACAAACAAACCCGTGCCGTACTCTTTAATCGTGACGATAAACTGACCGTACCGCCAGAACCAATGAACCAAAACAGTTTTGGTTTAGCGGCGCCAGAAGCGGACGAATGGGGCATCAGCGACAGCAAGATTTATCACGGTAGCAGCGAAATAATGCCGATCACTGAAGTGTCGCTGATTGGCAGTCATAACCATGCCAACCTACTTGCGGCGATGGCGCTTGTGGATGTCGTCGGTGTCGATAAGCACGTTATGGCAAAAGTGGCGCGTACTTTTACTGGCTTATCCCATCGCTGTGAAGTGGTTGGTGTTAAGAATGGCGTGACCTATGTCAATGACTCTAAAGCGACAAACGTCGGTGCTACAGTCGCCGCACTCGATGGCTTGAGTGACCACTTAGGCGATATTATTTTGATTGCTGGCGGTGACGGTAAAGGGGCTGATTTTAAGCCTTTAGCTGTAGCTTTAGCTAAAGTGACGCACCTCATCACCTTAGGCCGCGATGGTAAAAAGATTGCT
>JBOFUF010000213.1:0-2758 GCA_051652445.1 Shewanella sp. | reverse complement strand
AAGACGGTGCTCCTTGCAAGTTTGAACTGCTTATTGATCCGCAAACCGATGAACTTATGTGCAGAATTTATAAGCAACATAGACTCGTTGCCAGCCTAAAGCAGGGCAAAGAAAACGCGTTAGCCAGCCGTCGTTATTTACACCACGGCGTGATAGCCGTCAGCTTGCTCTGTACCTTTGCCCTTTATTTAAATTGATCAAGCCAGTTTCATCCCGCACAGTGAGGTATAATTGCCGGGATTAAACGGGCGAAATGAATTCAGATAAGCCCATACAGATATAAGTGAAAATGGCTAAATCACGGTTTCCCTCCATACCCATTAGATTCAAAATTTCAAGCCAAACGATTAATTTTATTCAACAGTAAAATGAATGCCTGCTGTTCATCTTCACTTAGATTTGACAGGAATTTTTCATTGACCCGCTCAGCTTCGCAAATTAGATCTTGCTCTAATGCTTTGGCTTCATCGGTCAAAAAGATTTGGAAGGCACGCCGATTATCGACTTCTTGATGGCGAGTAATCAGACCTTGCACCTGTAACTGATCAAGTAAACGCGTCATAGTGTAATTTGCCACATCGCAACGCTTAGACAATTCAGTTTGGCTTATCCCCTCTTCTTGCCACAAAGCAAATAGCACTGGCCACAACTTTATATCGAGTTGATATCGCTTAAGATGCAAATCAAGCTCGTTTTGCAGCTCGATATTTAAGTGGGATACAAGATAGCCTAAGCTTTCATGACGATTCAAATAGCACCTCCTACAACAAAGGTTTAACGCGCTTTTATTTTTCCTAAGTACCATCATTAGGAAGCCAGAGTCAGTTTTAATACTACCACTTAACCGACAATAAACTAGCTAAGACCACCGTAAATTATGCCATTCATCGATGAACTTATTGCTCATCTAAATCAGATAAATTGAATTCATTCACAAAATTATAGTAACAAGCACGCCCTAATTTCCCCCATAACCCGCGCTCAAGCGGCAAAAAAACACTGTCATCGGTGAGCTTCATCTTTTTTATGTCGACTTTATAATGTTCGGTTTCAATACTGGTTTTCACATTAAGTTGTGAATGGAATTGCGCTCGCTCGAAATCGACAATAATGAGTGGTGCACCTTCAACCCGCACTCGTACCTTTTCCACCGGTGTTATTAAGAAGTACTCATCATCGATGCAATGTAAAATACTGGCGAATAACCTAGCAAATTTAATCGGCAGCGAGGACCCTAGATATGCCCAATCACCCTGAGCGTTAATGTCAAACAATGGCACGTCACTGCACAATGGCGCAGCCGTGGTTAATCCACTATCGGCGGCGAATTGTATGAGCGTGTGTTGAATACTGTCAGTCATCTTTTCCATCTAGATCTCCGTCATCCATAAAAAACCAGCCTTGCGACTGGCTTTAGTGTGGCATTCAACACTTGGATATACCAGTGAGGATAATGACGATCTGACTAGCACAATCAAAACGATAAACACCATTAGATATTTGCTAATTCGAGTAAGGCTTCAAGTGGATGCTTTGGCTTATAACCCGCAAAACGTTTCACTTGGCTACGGCACGAATAGCCAGACACTAACACGTGCGACGGCTCAATTTTGGCTAACGTGTGCTGCCAAGACATATCGAACAAAGCCTTTGAGCGCTCAAGGTTTTCCGCCTCATGGCCATAGGTTCCCGCCATACCACAACACCCCAAATTGACTGCGATTAACTTAGCGCCAAAATGGGCAAAGATTTGAGTCCACTCATTGGCGGTATTTGGCTTGGCCGTCGATTCGGTACAATGACTAAACCACGTATATTGCTTATCTTGCGCAGCTTTTGCAGGTAAATCTTTGATGATATTGAGCAGCCATTCGTTGGCTAATTTGACCTCAAAATTACCGCGATGTGCGCCTAAGACTTCACGGTATTCATCGCGATAACACAAGACTAAAGCAGGATCGATGCCGACCATGGGCATACCTAGTTTATGGACTTGATTCAAAAAGTCCGCACTCGACTGCGCCGTTTTAGCAAACTTATCTAAAAAACCCTTGATATGGGTTGGCTTACCATTGGGTTTATAGGGCAATAGCACGGGCTTTAAGCCGAGCTGTTCAATCAATTGGATAAAGCGCAGCACCAGTCCTGAATCATAGAAACTGTTAAAAGGATCTTGCACCACCAGCACAAACTGTGATCGTGCCTCTTCTGGAATCGCCTGCAACGCGGCTAAATCGTAACCTCGACTAGCATGACCATCGAGTCTTTGCTTTAAAGTCGGCACCGATAATGCTGGTGCATCCACATAGCCTATCGCTTGTTTAATCACCCATTGGCTCACTGGATTTTGTGCAACAAAATTAGTGAGGCGCGGCGCGGCGGCCATCAGAGGCAAACTATCTTCAAGCCCTGCGACGAAATAGTCTTTCGCGGGCCGCAAATAACGTTGATAGTAAATATTGAAGAACTGCGCCCTAAACTTAGGCACATCCACTTTGACCGGACATTGTCCAGAGCAGGCTTTACAGGCCAAACAGCCCTTGAGAGATTCCATCACTTCGTGGGAGTAATCATAATCGCGTTTGGCGTTTAGGGTATTTTGGACTCGCTGCAGCAAACCTAAAGGTTTTTCTTTCGCCAGAGCAATAACATCAACCCCTTGCGCTTCAAGTAGCCTTAACCACTCTCTCATGAGCCCAGCACGCCCCTTAGGCGACTGAACTCTGTCACCCGTCACCTTAAACGATGGGCACATGGG
>JBOFUF010000212.1:0-1871 GCA_051652445.1 Shewanella sp. | reverse complement strand
GTGTTTTCTGGGCCATTTTAATGTTGGCTGCAGTGGCTAAAACGGACTCTTCGAATAGCTTTTGATGGCGAGAACCAAATAAAATGATGTTGAAGTAGTCATGGGGTTCTAGTTGGTTAACGACTTCAATGAGTGCGATACGCGCTTGCTCAATCGAATCGCCAGCCATGGATCCTGAGCAGTCGACGACAATTTTTATGCAACGGGGAGCATGTTGAGATGTTGGCGCTGATGTTGACTCTGATGTTGACTCTGGTGGCGGAATAAAGGAGGTTAGCGCGACAGTGTGTTCACCGTCATCAGCCCAGTAACCTTCACCCACATATCCCTTTGGCTTCTCTAGTTCAAGAATGAAGTCACGATCCATCGCTTGAGGCCGGTTTAGACTCACATTCATGATTTGATTAACAACCTGATGCGCTACGCTGTGAGATGGGCAGTGAATCGCTGTCCCCGCTAATAGCCCTTCGATAGAGATTGAGAACGTTAACGTGTAAGTGGCTAATAACGAGTGCTGAGGTAGCTGGTGTTCAGCGATATTAGTGAGTTGTGGAGTGCCATATTTAGGCGCTATGGTCGTGGGAAGGTAAAAACGAAGCCTTTCGCCTTGCCACTGATGAAGCTGAGCGTATCTGAATGTAATCACTGCCGCTTCGCCTGCCAGTAAATTACCTAAGTTAATACAATAGAGGCCATCACTGATTTTGCTTAATAAGACAGCAGTATCACCATTGACGATAGCGTCTTCGTAATCTTCTTCTGCGGCACGGTTTGCTTTTACACGACCTTGAAGTAACTCACCATTTATTTTGACCTCTAATGAGGTTAACACTGCATCAATGGGCAGTGGAAAGGTATACACAGTTTCAATATTGGTCGCTGTACTGTTTTGATAGTGCTGCTTTATTTCAACTTCGGATAAGATGCCAGTTAGCTTTGCGGTTATATCAACCGACTTTAGTGCAATCAGTTCACCTGATAATGTTGTTAGACCTATTTCACTGTTCATTTGCCTTCCTTAACGTTTGATATGGTGCGCTGATATAAAGAGATGACGTCTAGGGTCAGTTGTCTAGCTTGCTCGGGGGTTAAGCCCGCTTTGCTGGGGTTTAGTGTGAGTGATATACCTTCATCGATATGCACATGGCTACAAACCTCAATGTCACCAGGCTTTAATCGTTTAAGGGGGGGCAGAGGCTTATTGTTACTTTCATCGAAAAGAAGTTCGCTAATGCGCTCAAGAGACAAGCCCGCATCCTGCCACTTCTTAATTTCAAGCAATCGCTCTAGGTGCACTTGAGTGTAATAAGCACCGCGCCCACTGCCTTCTGGCGCGGGTAACAGTGACTTCTGGATATAGAAGCGCACAGTACGAGGTGGCAGCTCGATTAGCTGGCAAAGGTCATTTAAGGTATAGCGGTTTGTATTTTTCATGACACCAATACTAGACAGCGTTAGTGTTTAGATCAAGTGTTAAGTTTGATTTTTTACCTGAAATTTAATCCAGTATCGGCGAATCAGGTTTGGGCGGGTGTGTGACCTATTTAAAGACGGGTGACGGCTAGATGTATTTGGCGATGGATTTATATTCACTCCGGATCGTGGGATGGCACATAGACAAACGATCTGATATCCAAGGCATTAATAAAAGCTTACAACCTGCGCGAGGGCGGGTATTCCACAGTGACCGAGGTTAGCAATATACCAGTAAGCAATTCGGTAGGTTACTCTCGAGTTATGGTATCCGGGCCAGCATGGGTGATGTTGGTGCATGTTGGGATCATGCCGTTATTGAGCGTTTCTTTGGTAGTTTGAAACACGATAGGATTTTTAACGTTGCTCAACCAACAAGGGCGTTTATGAAGCAAGAT
>JBOFUF010000211.1:0-5902 GCA_051652445.1 Shewanella sp. | reverse complement strand
ATACTGAGCGCCAAGGCTTAGGTTATATCACTTGTACATCCGCTCCCGATAGCTGTCTTACCGACAATAAAGATGGCACCTATACTGTTGTTAATACAACTAAAATTGGCGATCTGGATTTAAGTGCTAAGACCTATAGTTTTGATCCTAAAGCGCCACAGCGTTTTATGGTGCGTTTACAAACGGCTGGCGGCATCCCTGGGGTGGGCAAAGTCGATGATATTATGCCAGAAGTCGACTTTATGATTGATGGTACACCCATCACGTTAAGCCGTAGTATGGTAAGCACGGAAAGCTGTAACGCATGCCACACTGATATTGGTTATGCTCGAAGTGGCTATTTTGGCAGTATTCACTACGGTAACAACGTTGAAGCCTGTGCGACATGTCATACAACGGGTGAAAAAGACAGCAAAGGCACTTTCGTTGAGCGCGTTCACCGCTGGCATAATGGGTTACCTAATAAAACCTTAGTTGCAAGTTCTAACGACTGTACTAGCTGTCACGTCACTGAAAATACTGACAAGTTACTCAATGGTAACGAGTGGTTAAATAAAACCGCTAATGATAAGGCTTGTATTAGCTGCCATGCGGCTGAAACCCTTAAACACGGTACTGATTTACCTTTATCCTGTGCCACTTGTCATGATGTTGCCAAAATTCACTTGACCAAGCAGGATGCGAAGAAAGCGGCCCGTGATGCTTATAGTGTTAACATCACCAAAGCCACCATTGCCCCTACAACCTCAAGTCGTGATGGTAAAGATTATAACACCGCAGAAATTACCTTTACGGTGAAGATCCTCGACAGTGAAGGTAAACCTTTAACTGTATCGCCAAAAGAATCTCAATTATTTTCTGACATGCGGGTAACGGCGGCTTGGGACATGCAGGCTGGCTACCGTTTGTCAACAATTGAAACCCAAGCCGATGGTAAGCTAAGCCGTTTAGCCAATCATGCGGTGAACTTCAAGATTGTAGATAAAGATCCTATTGCCATTGATACTGCAACGGGTGAATTCACTTATGTGCTAGTGGGTGATTTACAAACTGATTTGGCTAAAGGCGATACTGGGTTAATCATTCCTACTGGAACGGATCTCAGTACTGGCGTGTTGTCGATGGAAGCTGTCGTAAAAGCAGATCCATTAACGGGTAAGCCTGATGTGAACGGTACATTAACTGAGCGCTTACGCTCAACTAATGTCTTCTTTACCTTGGACGGTATAACTGAAGAAGGTCGTCGCAAAGTCGTCGATAATGCACTATGTGCTTCTTGTCATGGTGACCAAGCATATGGAGCTCATGGCCGACGCAACGACTTAGAGCAACAATGTGTCGCCTGTCATAACCTAGGTAATGCTGAATGGGATAAAACCCATATCGGTAAGAAAGAAGCTCCAAAAGACACAGTGCTCAATCACATTTCTTGGAATACGTATGTGCATGCTTTACACGCCCAAATGCGTGAAGAGCAGCAAGGAGACGAAGGTAAACGTCAGTTTAAGTATCCAGCCAGAATTAATGATTGTGCTCAATGTCATGCTGTCGATAGCAAAAATGTCAGCAGTGCCAATCTGAAGGCCATTGAAGAAGCGGAAGCACTGATCACTCGTAAAGAGTTTAAACAGGGTGCCGATTTCTTTGCAACTAGCCCAGCGGCGGCAACGTGTTGGTCATGCCATGGTACTTATGGTGGTGAAGCCCTTAAATCTCATATGAAATCTAATGGCGCTACGTTTGAGTTGCAATTAACCGTCGATAACGCGACATTCGACGGGGCTGTTGTGGTTGATGCTAATTTACCAAGAGAGTCGTGCTCAGTATGTCACTCGAGTGCTAAATTAGCGGAGTCACATAAGTTTTAAGTCTCTGAGCGGTATTGTTTTTTCCTGCAAGTAAACGTGACCTCATCAGTCACTTAATTTAAAAAGACCCGATATTCGGGTCTTTTTTTTCATTAAGATTTCATTAGGGCCTGTTGATCTTTCACATTGGCAGCCAAATAACTGGGCAAGCTAAAGCAAGCATACTTTCGAAATGAATGTTTAATTTGTCATAGCGGGTCGCGATCGCTCTAAAATGCTTGAGGCGAGACCGCAGCAGTTCACCCTCCCCTCGGCGTTGCCGCAGGGCATTTATAATGGTCAAGGGGCTTGATCCGAGGTACTACCCCAACGTACTTTTCTCACTAACTTACCAGCATTTTCCCCAAAACTGAGATCCACCTAAGGAGAGGTTTCAAAACCGATGTGAATGGCTTCAAATTGTGAACAAAATGGATTTAAAAATGATACGAGGGGATTGCGCCTAAGAGATAAAAAACTTCATAATCAGCCTTTAATCAATTGATTGTTTTTTCACTTTCTCAAGGCCACTTTTTCAAGGCTACTTTCTCAAGGTAATTATGCCATTTTCGTTATTAGATATTTCTGCATTTGTGTGGTTTATCGTTTCTTGGGCTGGCTACACCGCCTTTGCCCGTCGCAAGGCCAAAGATACCGACTGTATCGCCCGTGGACTGCATAAACATAGAATTTACTGGATGCTTGGGGTGTTGACTCGCGGCGCACGGGTGGGTGATGCAGCGCTACTGGCCAACCTTGAGCGTAATATTGCCTTCTTTGCCTCGACTACGCTGCTTGTGCTCGCGGGTGTACTGGCCTTATTTGCGCAAGTCGAACGACTAGAGAGCGTGATTGCCACCATTCCCTTCGCCTCGCCACCAAATCATGCGTTAGTACAAGTCAAACTCGCGCTGTTAGTCGGCATTTTTGTGATGGCCTTTTTCCAGTTTACTTGGTCAATGCGCCAATATGGCTTTGTGAACGTGATGTTAGGCGCTGCGCCATTAGACCCAGATGGCTCAAATGACAACTTCAAAGCTTATGCGAGACAAATAGCGACGGTGCAAGATCAGGCGGCTCACTCCTATAACTATGGTTTGCGCGCCTATTACTTTTCGATGGCGGTACTGTGCTGGTTTGTACACCCACTGCTGTTTATCTCGGCGAGCTTATGTGTGGTGGTGACCTTATATCGCCGCGAATTTAAGTCCCGTGCTGTTATGGCAATTACGGCAGCGAAAGGCCATCTTCAAATAGAGAGTCAGACGCAAGAAACGCCACGCCCTGCCAAATAGGTCATCACTTTGGCGGCAACAACCCAGCTAACTTAAAGGTGGGCATTATTGTTCTATACTCTTGGGGTCATGTTTTTATTGAATTACTGGGAGAGTGCCATGAGCGATAACTTATTAACCTTAGATGAAGTGTGCAAAATGCTAGATAAAACCCCGGCGACCATCAAGCGCTTCGCGCGGGAGAATTTACTCTCAAGTGTCCAAGACGGTGACGAATTAAAATTCCCGGAGGCAGAGGTCAAACGCTATCTCGCCTTTTCACAACGCCTAGGCTAAGCCACACCCGTCTGTAACGGTCCATTAAAATGGGCATGAGTTTGAGGGGCGAATACGTCCGGCATCACAGAGGCTCCTCGATTCATATCCACTTTATAATGGCTAAAATATAGCGCCATCTATTATAATTAGCCATAAAACATTGATTTAATTGACTAAAAAGTCTTTCCACTAAAAGCCTCAAGCAAGTCTTTGATACAAGGCCTGATATTCTACGCAATCTGCCATCAAACACTGATGGGTACCCGACGCGACGATCTTCCCCTGACCGAGCAGATGAATGTGATCCATCTTCGCCATCGCAGTCAAACGATGGCTAATCATAAGTAAGGTTTTATCCTTAGCAAATTCAAATAGTAAACTTAAAATCTCTCGCTCTGTACGCTTATCCAATCCTTCCGTTGGTTCATCGAGTAATAGCAGCGGCGCATCACGTAAGAGTGCCCTAGCAACACCAATTCGGCGCTGTTCGCCGCCCGAAAGCTGACGCCCACCTTCACCTATCCACTTATCCAGCGGCTTATCACCCGTAAGCAAAGCACCAAGTCCAACCCGCTGTAACACATCAATCAAGCGTGTGTCATGGGCTGTGCGTTTTTCGCCCTCGATAACAGGTAAGGCTAACACTAAGTTTTCCCGCAGCGTGCCCGCAAACAAATAGATACGCTGACTCACCACCGTTATCGCATCCCTAAGACCACGCTCGCTATAGTCTGAAAGTGCATGACCATCGAGCTTGATATGCCCTTGCTGCGCTTGCCACTCGCGAGTGATCAGCGCCAACAAGCTCGACTTACCGCACCCTGTTGGCCCAAGTAGCGCAACTTTTTGCCCGGCCTGTATCTCAAGGGATAAACCTTGCAATACGCCTTGACTGTCTCGATAACCATTATTTTGAAAACCATTATTTTGAAAACCATTATTTTGAAAACCATTACTTTGATAACCATTACTTTGATAACCAAAGTGAATATCTTCAAGCTGCAATGCGCCAGACTTTGCCCTCAAGCCAGTATCGGCAACAAATTGAATGTCGGCCTCTTGTGCGGTGATGTCATTAATCCGTGTCGCCGCTAATACGCAGCCAGACAGATGTTGAAATGCGCCCGCGATCGGCATCATCATCTCAACACACGCCATAGTGGCAAACACCATCAGCGCAAACATAGGGCCTGGCGGCACGGAATCACCCACGCCTTGAGCGGCCAAATACAGCATCATGATCAAGGCTGAGCCAGTGAAGAGGATCAACATGGCTTGGCTAAGTGCGGTGATATTGGCCATCGCACTTTGGCTTTTAAACAGATTGGCCTCTGCCTCGTTGAGTTTTTGCCTGAATCTGTCGTTGGCACCAAATAGGCTAAGTTCGGCTTGGCCTTGCAACATATCCAGCAACTGCACCCGATAATGTCGTTTGGTTTCGAGCATAGTTCGGCTGGGCTGATGTCCGAGGCGATAAAACAATATTGGCATCACTAGCCAAGCAGTGACTAAGAAAAGGCAAAGACTCAGGGCCAACTTGGCATCGAACCAAGCAAGAAAAAGATACAAGAGCCCCGTCATCATAAGAGATGCCGCCATAGGCGTGAGCAGCTTCAGGTAAAGATGATCAAGGGTATCAATGTCGGCAACCAAGCGATTGAGCATGTCACCACGGCGTAGCCCCTGCAGATTTTTAGCGCTGAGCGGCAAAAGTTTACACCACGCCCAAACACGAAGCTCGGTCAGCAACTTAAACGTGGCTTCGTGGGTTGCTAAACGCTCGCCATAACGGCTTGCCGTACGGGCAATGGATAAGAAACGTACCCCGCCCGCAGGCGTAAAAAAGTTAAAGGACTGGGCCGTGACTATCGTCAAGCCGGCAACCGCCGTAGCAGAAAGAAACCAGCCCGAAAGTGACAATAAACCTATGCCGGCCATAAGGGTTATGAGGGTCAGTAGCAAGCCAACCAGCATCATCAGCCATTGACGCGAGAATAATTTAATAAAGGGGATCAGCACTTTCATTGATCTTCTCCTTGAGTGGGCTCTGCGGCAATATCAGCCGACGCGTCATTGCGAGGGCGTAGCAGCGCAAGTTCAATATCCGCCACGGATGCACTATTTTCATGTAATAGCGTTTGGAATAAACCGTGCGAGTTAGACAAAGTAGCAAAATCCCCCCGCTGTACTATCAGACCATTATCGAGCACAAGAATAGTATCCATTTGATCTAACTGATCTAATCTGTGGGTCACCATAATACACATCTTACCCGCCATGGCCCGATTCAGCGCAGAACTCACCGCCTGCTCACTGTGGCTATCTAAACTGGCCGTAGGCTCATCGAGGACAAACAAACTCGCTTGCTGACCCAGTGCTCTTGCTAGGGCAATTCGTTGAGCTTGACCGACAGATAAACCGGAAGATTGCTCACCGACGGGCGCATCTAAACCCAGTGGCTGCGCCTTAACGAAATCGCTAATATTGGCCTCAGCCAGTAAG
>JBOFUF010000210.1:0-7046 GCA_051652445.1 Shewanella sp. | reverse complement strand
ATGGCTATATGGTATTAAAAGATAAAATTAATCAGGAATTGCCTAACTACTTTAATGTGATGCCAAAGGCGGATTATGTGGTTAAGCCGGTTGAAAGTTTTAGAGAACAATCAGCAGCGGGCGCCTCATATGAATCCCCAGCGGTGGATGGTAGCCGCCCTGGGGTGTTTTACATCAACACTTATAACCTCAAAGCACAGCCTAAGTGGGGAATGACAACCTTATCTTTACACGAGGCCGCTCCTGGGCATCACTTCCAAATCGCGATCAAACAAGAGCTGACAGGTGTACCTGAGTTCCAGCGTTTCAGCGGTTATACTGCTTTCGAGGAAGGTTGGGCTCTTTATGCTGAATACTTAGGGATTGAGATGGGGCTATTTACCGACCCTTACCAGTACTTTGGCAAGCTTTCCGATGAAATGCTGCGTGCCATGCGCTTAGTGGTGGATACTGGCCTTCATTCTAAGGGTTGGAGTCGTGAACAGGCGATTCAGTACATGAAAGACAACTCGCCTATGGCTGAGAGTGATATTGTTGCTGAAGTGGAGCGTTATATGGCGATCCCAGCTCAAGCGTTGTCTTACAAGGTCGGTCAGTTGAAGATTTTGGCACTGCGAGCCCGTGCAGAAAAAGCCTTGGGTGATAAATTTGATCTTAAAGCCTTTCACGATCAAATCCTCACTTCAGGTTCATTACCCATGGCGGTCATGGAAAACAAGATCGATCGTTGGATTGCGTCGAAACAAGCTTAGCCGTGTAAGATGCCGTTAATTCATTATTCATGAGTAACGGCATGTAAAGACTTTTTTATTGAACAGAATTTTTTTATACTGTTGATTCAAAAACTGTTAAAACGAATGTTTTAATAGGAATTCAATGATATTTGGGGCAATTGTCTCATGATCCTAATAGGAGTTTTACGATGGTCCAGGCAACAGCAAGACATTTGCTTGTCAGCAGTGAAGAACAGTGCCAAGCACTGAAACAGGAAATATTACAAGGTGCTGATTTTGCTCAAGTCGCTCGTGCGAATTCTTCTTGCCCATCAGGTGCCCAAGGGGGTGAATTAGGATCATTTGGTCCTGGCATGATGGTCAGAGAGTTTGATGAAGTGGTCTTTAGTGCGCCATTAAATGAAGTTCAAGGTCCGGTAAAAACGCAATTTGGCTTTCATTTACTTGAAGTGACCAGCCGAACTTAGGTTCGGGTTATGATTGAACGGCAGCTTTGGCTGCCGTTTTTGTTTTATATGCTCATCACGGAGTCACTATGCTGGAACTCTACACTGATAGATTGAAACTCAGGAGCTTACAAAATAGTGATTGGGAGCATTTTTATGCACTGCATATCGATCCTGAGATTAATCGATTTATACGCGTGCCAGAGTCGCAAGAAGCTCTGCGCAGTCAGTTTTTGCAGGGCACCGATACGTGGTTTTACGGTTCTGGCGATTGGCTGACCTTAGTGATTGAGACCGTTGATACTGGACAGTTTATCGGTTTAACCGGCCTCTGTTGTCAAAGTATCGAGGAACAGCGGGCCGAAGTGGGTTATTTGCTGGCAGCCCAGAGCCACGGTAAAGGTTATGCGACTGAGAGCTTAATGGCGGTCATTGATTGGGCTTGTTTAAGTTTTAATGTGCACAAGTTTGTTGGTTATTGCGCTAAAGATAATCATATATCGGCACGAGTATTGGAAAAGTGTGGTTTTCGCCTTGAAGGTTTACTCAGGCAGCAATTCAAAATCGCTGAAAACTGGCTCGATGAATCAGCCTTTGGTCTCCTCGCCAACGAAAGGCGTTTATAGCCAAATTATCTTCAGCGCATTTTGTACTGTGCTGGTATAATGCCGCAGGTTTATTTTTAGAAGGCGTGTATTAAGTGGCGCAAAATAATCAATTGGCTTTGCATTCTGGCGAAGATTTCATTGAATTGTACAAAGTATTAAAAGTGCAAGGCATGAGCAATGCAGGTGGTGAAGCCAAGCATTTTATCGAGGAAGGCCAAGTCACCGTGAACGGTGAAGTGGAAACTCGTAAACGTAAAAAAATTATCGCGGGCGACATCGTCAGCTTTAAGGGTGAATCAGTTCAAATCATTGCGGCAGAATAAGCCTGAAACAGTGGAGCAAGAAATGCAATTTCCAGATGATGACAATGGTAAAATGCTGGCCGCAATGGCTGAAGCGGGAATCGATTTAACAAAAGAGTTAGATGTTGATTTCTTTTTGGTTTTTGACGACCAACGCGATGCTGAATCGGCGTTAGAAGAATTAACAAATTCTGACTTGCAAGGTGAGCTAGAGCTGAACCTGAATGATGAACTGGGTAAGTGGGAAATCATTGTTTGTCTCAATATGGTGCCTGAGTACGATACTTTGGTTGAGCAAGAAGTCATGTTAAATGATTTTGCTGCTGAATTCGGTGGCATGACCGACGGTTGGGGCGTAATGCAACATCAAGACGGCGACGATGAGTTCATGGACGATGATGACCATGTCCACGGTGCGCATTGCAACCACTAAGCCTGATGTGTTTTCATCTTAGCGTCTAAAAAACCACCTTCTGGGTGGTTTTTATTTATCTAGCAGCGCAGGGGGACACGCGATTGGACGGGGTGAGTGATCGCGCTGAGGTATGGTTTCACTGGCGTTTACATTAATGTGGTTGCGATGGATTGCTGGGTGATATTTGTATAGCAAAGGGCTGCGAACACTAGACATAGATTGACTAAAACTATAAATGCAGTGTCAGTATTTGATGTAATAAAAAGCCATGCAGTTGCATGGCTTTTTGGTTTAGAGAAGGTTACCGATCTATCTAAGTCGTTATGGGCGAGCCATATCGGATCCAGCACAGTTAGTCAGTTTGATTTTGGCTGTAGACTCTTCGGTCGCAGTATTCTCATACTCACGGCCTTTAGGTACTGCAACTTGCTCTCTGACTTCAACGACAGGCTTAGTCATATCCGATGACACCATAGAGCCAAAACGGCTGGCAGGCTTCGGTTTACTAACAACAATAGCATCGGTGATTTGTGGGTCTACTGCAGTTGGCGTCGCTTGCACTATGGCTTGAGGTCTAATGATTGCTGCGGGTTTAGCCATTGGCGCAGAGGCCGTAGCTTTAACCATCTCTTTCACTTCAACACTTAGCTCAACAAGCGTTGCCGTTTTAGCCGCTTCAACTTTCGTTACAATTGCTGGTTCAGCCACTGAGCGTTGAACTGCTATGGCTTCAACAGCAATGTGGGCTACCTGAGCATCAACAATTGGTGCAACTTCAACAGCCTTTGGCTCTTCCGCTTTGGTTTCTGTGGCCTTAATCTCTACAGACCGTGTTTCGACTGCTGCAGCGGCATTTGTTTGAGTGTCAATTTTCGCTTCTGCGTTAATTGCAGTAGATGCAGCGCTTACTTGAGCTATTTCGACTTCAGCCGTTTTAACCGCCAGTTCAGTTACCGTTTCGGTTTGAGTTGTAACAACCGGTATTTCTGCTCGAACGCTGGTGATTTGGCTTGGGTACTCTTGGTCTGCACCTAATTCGTCATTAGGAACGAATTGCGCAGGCGTTGATGTACCTTGGTCATCTTCGTCACGACGACGACGTTGGCCCGCTGCACGAAGGTGACGTGGGCTACGACGGCTACGACGTTGACCATCTCTTTGCTCACGTTTTGATTGATCATCAGCATTCGCATTTTCGTCGTCAGTATTAACTTCACTGCTTTGCGATACCACATCCGCGACGGCAGTAAAGTCAGCCACTTCAACCACAGTGTTTTCTACTGTTTTAACAGTATCAATGGCAGGGGTTTCTACGACAGTAGAGCTTGCCATCACCTGTTCTTGAACAACATTTTCTTGGGCTTCTTGAACAAGAGCGGCTTCTTTACGAGGCTGGCGACGTGTTCTTGGTGCTTTGGTTTCTGCTGGCGCTTGGGCGATGACTTCAGGTTTGGCATTCACACTGATAGTGCTTGCTGCTGCTGCGTTAAGCGCGGCAATTTCTGCTAACACTTCTGCAGCATCTTCAGGTGCAATTGGGATCGCATTATCTGGCGTATTATGGCCGTTATCGATCCGTACCTTACGACGCATGTTACGACGCTGACGACGTTCACGGGCGACTTCTTGCTTAGGTGCATCATCGGCTTCAATGTCGGCAACGGTATCTTTTGGCGTGGGTACGCGAGGCTTAGATTCAACTTTCGCTGGACGTTTAGCTGCGTCGTCCTTTTCGCGAACTGGACGTTCCTGCACGCCGGAGCTGACTGCAGCATCGGCCGGTTTTCTCGGATTGCGGCTGCGCGGCTCACGAGTGCCTTCTTTCGCTTTATCAGCATCTTGGGCATTACGTGGGCGGCGAGTGTCATTGCGACGGTGACGAAGATTTGCGTTAGCGGCACTGGTATCGGTTGTTTTAGTTTCAACGACTTTTACGGGCTCAGGTTGCTCACTTGGCGCAAACAGGGCACTGATTGCACTCACTAATTTGCTGAAAAAGCCTGGTTGTGGCACTTCAACCTTCACCTTCACAGTCGGTGACGGTGCTTGTTCGATTTTCTGTGGCGCTGCAAAACCTTTTAATGCCGGAATAGGTGCCGCAGTACGTTCCAGTTTGCGTGGCTCATATAATTTAGCTTCAGGATGCTCGATACGCTTATAACTAGACTCACTGATTTCATCATCACTACGGTGACGGATCACGCGGTAATCAGGCGTCATCATGTGAGCGTCAGGTATCACATACACTTCGACATCATGACGTTGCTCTGTGATGCGAATGGCTTTGCGTTTCTCATTGAGTAAGAACGCCGCCACATCCACAGGCACAATCGCTTCGATTTGCGAGGTGTTTTCTTTGATGGCTTCTTCTTCCATCAAACGTAAAATGGATAATGCTAAAGACTCGGTACTGCGAATCGTGCCTTGGCCATGACAACGAGGGCAGATATGCGCTGCAGATTCTTCTAAAGAAGGGCGCAGACGTTGACGCGACATCTCCATTAAACCAAAACGAGAAATTCGACCTAACTGTACGCGGGCGCGGTCGTGGTGAACAGCGTCGCGTAAACGGTTTTCAACTTCACGTTGATGGCGCACTGGTGTCATATCGATAAAGTCGATAACGACTAAGCCACCTAAGTCCCGTAGTCGTAATTGACGGGCAATTTCATCGGCGGCTTCAAGGTTAGTATTAAGTGCTGTCTCTTCGATATCGCCGCCTTTGGTGGCACGGGCAGAGTTAATATCGATTGAGGTTAAGGCTTCAGTTGGGTCGATAACAATCGAACCACCAGATGGCAGGCGCACTTCACGTTGGAATGCTGATTCGAGTTGTGATTCGATTTGGAAGTGAGTAAATAATGGCACTTCAGCTTCGTACAGTTTTACGCGCTCAACGAAATCGGGACGAACTAAACCAATATGTTGTTTTGCTTCTTCAAAAATACGCGGGTGGTCGATGAGGATTTCGCCGACATCACGACGTAAGTAGTCGCGAATAGCGCGAACGATTACATTGCTTTCTTGATGAATCAAGAAAGGGGCACCTTTAACTTGTGAAGCTTCAGTGATCGCGGCCCAGTGGTGCTGTAGAACTTTTAAGTCCCACTTTAATTCGGCAGACTCTTTGCCGACACCTGCGGTACGCACGATAAGACCCATGCCCGCAGGCACTTCTAAGTCCGCCAGCGCTTCTTTTAGCTCAGTGCGTTCATCACCTTCGATACGACGAGAAATCCCGCCAGCACGTGGATTATTTGGCATTAATACTAAGTAAGAGCCCGCTAAGCTGATAAAGGTCGTTAACGCTGCGCCTTTATTACCGCGTTCTTCTTTGTCAATTTGGACAAGAACGTCCTGTCCTTCACTGACGACTTCCTTGATATTTGGGCGACCTTGGAACGAATATCCTTTAGGGAAATATTCTCTGGCGATTTCTTTCAATGGCAAAAAGCCGTGACGATCGGCACCGTAGTCCACGAAGGCGGCTTCTAAAGACGGTTCTACGCGGGTAATTTTACCTTTGTAAATGTTTGATTTTTTTTGCTCATGACCTGGACTTTCAATATCTAGATCATACAGTTGTTGCCCATCAACAAGGGCAACACGCAACTCTTCTGATTGAGTTGCATTGATTAACATACGTTTCATGATGACGTCATTCTTCTTTAAATGGAGGTCATCAAACATCGCGTTTCGCTGCATTACGGGCCTAGCAGTAGGTCAACTGAGCCTCACGGCTGGTGGCTAGGCAAGAGGTGCGCATTACTGTTAAACGCAGTCACTGCGTGTCGCATCCCATTTATGGCTTATTTTCTAATGATTACAAAAACAAGGAATTAGTTGTAAAACATCAACCAACCCCATAAATTCTTTAGTTTCGTTCCGGTAATGCCCAAGTCGAATCGGTTTGTCTGACAACAAGTTAAAATATTCTTCGAAATCGGGGAGGAAAATCCAGGGTAAACCTTATTAAAGTAAGGCGACTTTCTCGATTTAATCGTAAAAAACGCATTTGTGGTATTTTTACTGATAATACGATTTGCAAATCAATGATTTGCTATCAAGAAAATGTTTTTTTATCCATTAAATTTTCCGCTTGGGATCGGGGTGTTGTGAACACTTTATTCACGGCGCATCCCTAATCGCTGGTGAAATATAGCAATAATCAAAAAATTCAGCAATGGAAAGGCACAATTCTTCTTAGTTGTTGTACAATGACGGCCGTTATAATGAGATGGCGCATCATGAATATAGAATCCTCCCCCCAACAGGTTCAGTTGATCACGATTGATGAAGATCACTTCGAACAGCGTATCGATAATTACTTAATGACTAAGCTGAAGGGCGTGCCGAAAAGCATGATCTATCGCATTGTCCGCAAGGGCGAGGTTCGAGTAAATAAGAAACGCATCAAACCTGAGTACAAGTTGCAGATTGGCGACATAGTGCGTATTCCGCCGGTCAGAGTGGCCGAACCTGACAACCGTACCGCACCATCGGCTAATTTAAGTAAAGTTTCGCAACTAGAAGATCGTATT
>JBOFUF010000209.1:0-2563 GCA_051652445.1 Shewanella sp. | reverse complement strand
TGCAGAAGCCGTGAATGCAGGTGAAACTGTATTTATTCAACCCTTTGCGGATCTGCTTTAGGATCCAGTGAGTTTTTATGAGTCTAATTGTGGATTCCTTTGGCCGTAAGGTCGAATATTTACGGCTCTCGGTCACCGACCGCTGCGACTTTCGCTGTGTTTATTGCATGACGGAAGATCCCTGTTTTCTGCCAAAGGACCACGTACTCCACCTCGAAGAATTAGCTTGGATTGCCCAAGCCTTTACCGAGCTTGGTGTGACTAAAATTCGCCTGACCGGCGGTGAGCCCTTAGTTCGCACCGATTGCGACCAGCTAGTCGGCCTGCTTGGCAAACTGCCTGGGCTGACGAATTTATCCATGACCACCAATGGTTCAAGGCTGACAAAATTCGCTAAACCCATGTTTGATGCAGGATTAAAGCGCCTCAATATCAGCCTAGATACCTTAAACCCCACACTGTTTACTCAGCTAACGCGTAACGGCAAATTAGACAGAGTCATCGACGGTATCGATGCGGCTATTGCGGCAGGATTTGAACGTATCAAGATTAATGCGGTGATTTTAAAACAGCAGAACGATAATGAAGTTATTGATTTAGTTGATTTCTGCCGTGGCCGCAACTTAGACATCGCCTTTATCGAAGAAATGCCGCTTGGCGAAATGGATGAGCGGAAACGCGCCCGTCATTGCAGTAGCGACGAAGTGAAAAACCTCATTGAACATCGCTATCCACTGCAGCTATCGAACAAGCGCACCGGCGGCCCAGCACGTTATTACACTATGGCCGATAGCCCAATCCACATCGGCTTTATTTCTCCCCACAGCCACAACTTTTGCCACGAATGTAATCGGGTGCGCGTTACGGTTGAAGGCCAATTATTGCTGTGCTTAGGCAATGAGCATGCCGTCGATTTAAAAAGTATCGTGCGAGAGTTTCCGGCAGATATTGAGAGGTTAAAAGCGGCGATTCTCGCAGGAATTAATCTTAAACCTCAGCAGCACGACTTCAATAATAATGAGGTTCAGATCCTACGCTTTATGAATGCCACGGGGGGCTAAGCATCAGCACTAAAGGCTAGCATCTCACTTTAGCCGTGATAAACTCGAGGCATCACCCCCATATTTAGCGTCAAATATCTCTATGGCATTAACTCGTAAGCAATGGAATAACGTCATCATAATTGCCTGCGCCTTTATGGTCGCGGTGCTGACTTTTATTGATAACAACACCAATCATGTTCCGAGTGATGCTCAGCGACTGTTTGACGATAATGCACCGCTGTCACAGCTGCAACTCGACGGGTTATGGCTACACAAGCAAGCAGCGCAATGGGAATGCGACACTAAAGTCCTTAATTGCGATGAATGGGCAAACGCGTGGCAAACCATACGGGTGTCTCCCTTAACCGCCGCGCCAGTCACCGCCGATAATCAACAAGAATTAGTCATCCAGATTGCAGATATCCGCGATGCTCAACTGTGGATCTATTTCCCCAATGAAGGCGCCTTAAAGTCTCCCGCAGGAAATTGGTATTTAGTGCCGCCAAGTTTAAGAGCTAAACTGCAACCGATCCTTGATGCCAAACCCGCCGTTTAATGCCGTCCCATTTTACTTAAGATAAGAAGCAATCCATGCCGGAATTACCAGAAGTTGAAGTCACCCGTCAGGGGATTGCTCCCTTCCTTGTCGAGCAAACCGTCGTTGATCTGGTGATCCGCAATGGCTCACTGCGCTGGCCTGTGCCTGATATCGCCAAACAGATTATCGGCCAAGTCATACGCCAAGTGCGCCGCCGTGCTAAGTATCTATTAATCGACACTGACGCGGGCACTAGCATAGTGCATTTAGGCATGTCTGGAAGCTTACGGATTTTGCCTCACAACACCCCAGTGACAAAGCATGACCATATCGACTTGGTGCTCGCCAACGGTGGTATTTTACGCTTTAACGATCCGAGACGTTTCGGCGCTTGGCTGTGGTGCGAACTCCCAGAAGAAGCCCATCCATTACTCGCCAAACTGGGACCAGAACCACTGACCCATGCGTTTAATGTCGAACAATTATCCGCGGCTTTAATGGACAAAAAAAAGGCTATCAAGCTCTGCCTGATGGACAACCATATTGTGGTGGGAGTGGGCAATATTTACGCTAATGAAGCCTTGTTTGCCGCAGGGATCCATCCAGAAGCCGCAGCAGGTAAAATCGATATTGAGCGCTTGACCGTTTTAGTTGCCGAAGTAAAACAAATCTTAGCCCACGCCATTAAGCAAGGCGGCACCACGCTGAAAGACTTCACCAATGCCGATGGCAAGCCCGGCTACTTTGCCCAAAAACTGCATGTCTATGGTCGTGGCGGTGAAACCTGCACCAGCTGCGGTAACTTGCTGAGTGAAATCCGTTTAGGCCAACGTACCACAGTGTTTTGTGGCATTTGCCAGACTCGCTAACATGACGTAATGGATAAAAAATGTATAAAAAAAATGCCAAGCAAGTGCTTGGCATTTTTATTTATTTAATCAATTACCTCTGTCAAAAACGATATTCAAAACTGCTAAATAGC
>JBOFUF010000208.1:0-4367 GCA_051652445.1 Shewanella sp. | reverse complement strand
CCACTTTGATGTCTTCTAAGCCGACCATGCCTTGGTCGCGATCTTGTACTAACAAACCGCCGTTAACGCGTTTGTAGTCTAAGGCTTGGGTCTTAGTATTCCATTGACCACATTCCAATAAACGCACGTTGGCTTTCTTGGCCACCACATCGCGCGCCGCTTGGCTGACGCTTGGGGCGATAATCACTTCAACGAATTGGCGCTCAACGATCGCACTCGCCGTCGCGGCATCTAACTCACCGTTGAAGGCAATAATGCCACCGAAGGCTGAGGTGGGGTCCGTTTGATAAGCGCGGTTATAGGCATCGAGTAAGTCTTTACCTAAGGCCACACCGCAGGGGTTCGCGTGCTTAACGATAACGCAGGCGGGTTCCAAGAATTCTTTTACGCACTCAAGGGCGGCATCGGTATCGGCAATATTGTTGTAAGACAAGGCTTTGCCTTGCAACTGAATTGCAGTCGCCACAGAGGCTTCATCAATTTTAGTGTCAACATAGAAAGCCGCGGCTTGATGGCTGTTTTCGCCATAGCGCAGGTCTTGTTTTTTCACTAATTGGGTGTTGAAGGTGCGGGGGAATTTAGAGCCATCAGTGCATTGAGAGGCGTCGACACATTCGTCCGTGCTGTGGGCAGAAACCCTATGCATTGGAACCATAGTGCCGAAGTAGTTGGCGATCATGCCATCGTAACCCGCAGTGTGCTCAAAGGCGGTAATGGCTAAATCGAAACGGGTTGCATGGGTGGTGCAGCCATGGTTGGCCGTCATTTCCGCCAGCACGCGTGAGTAATCGGCCGCATTCACCACTATGGTCACGTCTTTGTGATTTTTTGCCGCCGCGCGCACCATAGTTGGGCCGCCAATATCGATATTTTCGATGGCGTCTTCTAAGGTACAACCAGCTTTAGCCACAGTTTCAGCGAAGGGATAAAGGTTAACTGCAACCAGATCAATGGCATTGATATTGTTATCGGCCATCACGCTTTCATCAAGGCCGCGGCGCGCCAAAATGCCGCCATGCACTTTAGGGTGCAGCGTCTTAACGCGACCGTCCATGATCTCAGGGTGTCCTGTGTAATCCGATACTTCGATAACAGGCACGCCGTTATCCGCTAACAGGCGAGCGGTGCCGCCGGTGGATAACAGTTCCACGCCTTGGGCGTGAAGTGCTTTGGCGAACTCGAGAATTCCGGTTTTATCTGAAACGCTTAACAGCGCGCGACGAATGGGTCTGGCATTATTTGCAGCAGTCATTTGGGTACAGGGTCCAGTTATTTTAGTTTCAAGGATCTTTCGGAAAACAGAACAGCCTTAACGCTGCACTGCTTTCCAAAAGTCCCTTGGTCCTATTTTGCTTTTCTAAGCTAACTTTTGTGCCCCTTCGTCACAGCGGCGTATTCTAGCGTAAAACTCTATTTACGGGTGTTTTTTCTGCGTGATTTCACAATATTCAAATCAGAACAAAGCGGTATTGTGGTACTGGTTTTGAGTAAAGTGAAAATAACCGCTTGACCTTAGAGTAGGCTCCAAGGTTTATACTCGCATTATTGAGTTGAATAGTGAAAACGCTCCCTGAATGCTAGGCCGTTTCGCAAAGGATGAAGACATGTATCGTATTGGTGAATTGGCGGATGTGTGTGAGGTAAAGGCCGACACGTTGAGATTCTATGAGAAGCACGGGCTACTCGCGCCGTCGCGCCGTACCGAGTCTGGCTATCGACTTTACACTGAGGCCGATGCGGCGCGACTGCGTTTTATTTTACGGGCGAAAGCTGTGGGTTTTACCCTCAATGAAATCAGTGAATTGCTGTCGATTGAACTCGATAAATCTAACCGAGTCTGCGCGGATGTGAAGGGCATGGTCGATAGTAAATTGGCTCAAGTTCAAGCCAGAATCGCCGAGCTGAATCATTTTCAAACGAGTTTACAAAGCTTGTCTGATGCCTGTTGTGGTGGGCCGCGTAGCGCTGAGCATTGCTCTATTTTAGGGGCGTTGGAATCCAGTACTGAGCGGGTAGGTGTAGAGCATCACTCCCATGATGAGCGTCAACACGAAGCACATCAACATGAAGTGCTTCAGCATAAAGCACTCCTGCAGAAAGCACACCAGCATGCTCGCGGCAACACAATCCATGATGAGTCGGGGAATTAATGATGTTATTGAAGAATTTTATTGATCTGTTTTTAGATTCTGCGCCTTGGTTGTTACTGGGCCTTATTTTGGCTGGGTTACTCAAAGTATTCGTGCCAATGGCGTGGATGCAAAAGCAGCTTGGTGGTCACGGTTTTAAAACCGTAGTGAAAGCGGCGCTGCTGGGCGCACCGTTACCTTTGTGTTCTTGTGGGGTGATCCCTGCTGCGGTTGGGCTGCGTCGCTCGGGTGCCTCTAAAGCGGCAACCACCTCCTTTTTAGTCTCAACCCCTGAAACGGGCGTCGATTCCATCGCGGTTTCTTATGTGTTACTCGGCCCCTTTATGGCGATCGTTAGACCGATTGCCGCGATCACGAGTGCAATAGTGGCCGGCTTACTCGTAGGGCGCGATGATGACGATGGCAAGCCTGCGGTTAAGTCCGCCGCGGTTGGTGCCAAGCAAGAGGGGGAGGCGTCAGTGGCGGCTTGCTGCGCCTCAAAATCAGTGGCTCAGCCAGAGATGGTAAAAGCCGAAGCGGTTAAACGCTGCTGCTCATCGACTACGCCTGCGATAACGGCCGTAAAGTCTTCCTGCTGTGGTCATGACAGTGTTGATGCGCCTGCAGTCGAGCCCAAGCCGAAGATCAAAATGACGCCTATGGCGACGCCGAGCTTAATGACGGGTTCTTCAAGTGTTATGGCTGTTGGCGGTCAAACCATGGGCTCTGTTCAAGCTATAGGTTCTGTTAAAACTATGATGGGCTCTGTGGTCAAGGTTAACGCTGCTAAAGTAGAAAGCGTGGGGTCATGTTGTGGCAGTCAAACCGCTGAGCCTGAAAAAATAGTGGTGGTGAAAAAAGGCGCCTGCTGCGACAGCAGTGCTAAAGATGCTGAGCAGGTGAGTGCTAACACTGCAGGCGATAGCTGCTGCGCCGCGACTCAAGATATGGCGACGGAGTTTAAGTCGCAATCGGTATTAAGTCGTATCGGCATTGGCCTTCACTATGCGGCAACGGATTTAGTGCGTGATACGACTTTGTGGCTGCTGGTGGGCTTATTCTTTGCTGCACTGGTGCAAACCTATGTTCCAGCTGGATTTTTAGCACAATGGGGCGATGGTATTCTGGCAATGTTAGTCATGGTGCTGGTGTCTGTGCCTATGTATATTTGCGCGACTGCATCGACACCGATTGCTGCCGGACTATTGCTGGCGGGTGTGTCACCGGGTGCTGTGCTGGTGTTTATGATGGCAGGGCCCGCGACCAATATCGCCACTTTAGGTGTGGTAGGTAAAGAGCTCGGTAAACGTGCGCTGTGGGGCTATCTTGGCGGTGTCATTGGCGTGGCCTTAGTCGCAGGCATGTTGGTTAATTATCTGGTTAGTACCTTTGGTTTTGTGGTGATGCCGCAAATTGGTGAAGAGCATCAAATGTTACCTCAATGGTTAGTAGCAACCTCAGGCATAGTGTTGGCGTTATTGATGGCAAAAGTGCTGTTTAAAAAGATCCCAAGAAGCTGGTTTCGCCGCAACGATTGCTGCTCTTAATTGGCGCCATAGTCCGCTAAGCATTATCGAGTAAATCAACATCCCAGTGTTGTTGCTAACACTGGGATTTTTTTATGGGATTGATTAGCAAGCCTATCAGTATTGGTTTGCTTTTTTATCGTCGATAAACAGTAGGTCGGCTTCAGCCTTTTTAATCGATTAGGTTTAATCGATCAGGATGTGAAGGAGCTTATCTCCGCCAAGGTTAAGTCACGCCATTCCCCGACACTCACATCTAATGTGACAGCACCAATTTGTGCTCGGTGCAGGGCAAGGACTTTATTGCCCACGGCGGCAAACATCCTTTTGACTTGATGAAACTTGCCTTCAGTGAGCGTGAGTAGCACTTCTTTGTCATTCACTTGCACTAATTTTGCGGGCAAGGTAAGGGCGGTTTCTCCCTGTAATTGAAGCCCAGCGGCAAATTTTGTGGCTATGACTGCAGTCGCTTCGCTGTCGAGTGGATCTCGCAGTTGCACGCGGTAGATTTTTTCGCATTGATATTGCGGCGAGATGATATTAAACGACCAGCGGCCATCGTCAGTCAGTAGCACTAAGCCTGTGGTGTCGGCGTCTAGGCGGCCAACAATGTGCAGGTCAAATGCGCGTTCAGTATCGAGCAGATGAAATAACGAAGGGTAGGCCCCGTCCACATTCGAGCACAGGGTATTGGCGGGTTTATGCAGCATCA
>JBOFUF010000207.1:0-2551 GCA_051652445.1 Shewanella sp. | reverse complement strand
CGATTGGGAAGTGAAAGTTCACCCTAAACCTTGTATTGCTTAGGGTGAGGTAAGACTGAATTACAGTAGCGAGTTCAGACCTTTCACCAGTAAGTCTGAGGTGCCTTCAGTACCATTGGTATCTAAGTAAGACTTAGCTATGTTGATCATTGGGATTGCTAGATCTTTAGAAATGCCCAATTTTTCAAAGGCGTCTAAAACCATAGCACTGCCTTGCAGTGATGAACCTAAACCCCCCGCCTTTGATAATAAGCCTGCAACCCCCGATGTTGAGTCTAATTGAGGTGCTGCGGCTAACAGGCTATCGGCATTGGGAATACTGGCTGCCAGTGTTGAATAGTCGGTTGTTCCTAAGCTGGATTGGGCTAAGCCTAATAAACTGCCTAAGCCACCTTCGGCTTGACGTTGGTTTAAACCTAATTGTGACATGACGCTGCCCACTAAATCATTCGACTGAGTCGCCGTTGCTGTCGTGGTCACTTTTTCAGTTTTGGCTTGGGCTGCGGCTAGGTTTTCTAACCATCCTGCATTGGCGGACGTCGCCAAAATACCAGTGCAGAGAAATAAAGAGAGGGCCAGATTGGGTTTCATATGGAAGCGTCCTTTGATGGTATGTCAACGAGTTCACTGAACAGTCTAGCGGGTTTGTTCGTTTTGTTGCAGTAGTTTTCTGTGATTTAAGGTTCACAGCAGTGATTTCTGCTGTGCATTACTAAGGGATTTTCGGTATCCTTAGCCGCAATTATCTGTGTTAATTTATTTCAATTATTTGGAAAGTCGTATGTCACTATCCGCAATTTTGTCAGAAGCCTATAACTTCTTCCGTAATCATCTGGCGCAGCTCGCTATGCTGACTATTCCATTACTCTTGATCCAAGTGGGGATCCAGTTGTGGCTTGGCGTAGAGATGAGTAAGGTCGATCTAGAAAATCCACAGTTTGGTGCAGCGCACATGGTCGCCATGATGCTGTTGCTACTGACTTTTTCGGTATTGATTGCTGCGCTGACGCTGTATTTAGAGCTACGTTCACAGGGGCATAGTCCTTCAGTGGGTTTAGTGATGAAGGCGAGCTTACCTTTCGTTCCGCCCTTATTATTGGCTGGGGTGTTTTCTGGTTTAGCGATTTTAGCGCCAGTGATGATGTTTGCCGCCTTTGGTCCGGCGTGGGTGGTAGGATTGGTGATTAGCTTTTATCTCTTTGCCCGTTTAGCTTATGTAAACTTTATGGTCGTGGTTGAACGTTTAACACCGCTAGAAGCCATTAAAGTAAGCTTTAGTTTTAGCGGTCCTATCATACTGAAAACGATGACGTTGCTGATGTTGTATATACCTCTGTCAGTCATAGGTAGCCAGCTTTCAAAGGTCGCATCGCTGGGCGGATTACCCTTACAAATGGTAACCGATACTTTTATGTCTTTTGTTGGGTTATTCGTTAACGTGGCTTTGTTTCGCTTGTATATGGTGTCAAAAAAGCCAAGTGTGGACTAGTGCAAATTCGATCCAGCCTTTAGGAGTCACTCATGGGGACGAAAACGGTCATGAAAGATAGTGAGTTTATCCACGATTTTTTGGCTCCTTTGAGTGATGATTATCTGAAAGCAAAAAGCTATGTGCAGGATGTGCCGACCCAGTCGCTCCTACACATTCGCAGTTTTACCCATAAACTCACTGAGTCACTGGGGCAAGATAAGCAAGTCGCGTTCACGAGTCCGAATTTATACGATAGGATTGAACAGCTAAATCAGCAGCGGGTGATCGATGTAAAGACCACCCGGGCCCTGCATAGATTGCGTGCCGACGGTAATCGCGGCGCTCACCCTGAGAAATACCACCTCACCCAAGAACAATTGCTCGCACTCGCGCTAAAATCCATTAAAGATGTGCTGGCGTTAGTGGAGCACTTGTATCCTAAGGTTAAGGGTCAAGTTGCGCCTAATTATCGCTACGAAACGACAGATGCTATGACAGCAAAGGAGTTGTGCTATCGCGCCGTGATGGAGGATGACTCGCAAGCACAGTATTTGGTGGGGATATCGTTTAAGACCAAAGCGTTGATCCTTAAAGAGCAAGAACGACTCAAAGAGCAAGAACTTGCGACAGAAGTCGAAGCGATATCACACTTAAATTTATCCATAGTTTCACCTCTTGATGCTATTTCACCGATTAACGCCGCGGACTGCTTTGCCCGTGCGGCCTATTGGTTTTCCCTTGCGGCACCTCAGCATATTGAAGCCTTATATGAACATGGGGTGGCGTTGATGCACGGCTATCAAGGTATACCAGACGTGGCGAAAGGAGAGCAGGCGATAGCCACTGCTGCCGAGGCTGGGGTGGTTAATGCGATGGCGTTATTGGGATATTTTTATCTTGTGGGTAGTGCGTCATTTCAACCCGATAGTCAGTTAGCCCAGCAATACCTGCAGCGTGCGGCGGATGGCGAGCAAACAGAGGCGATGGCCAATTTAGGCGTGTTGCATTACCAGCAAAAAAACTTAACTCAAGCCTATCATTTTATTAGTAAAGCTGCGCAATTGGGTTATCCCCATGCTC
>JBOFUF010000206.1:0-7253 GCA_051652445.1 Shewanella sp. | reverse complement strand
GACAACGGGTCGCAGCGCACCCTTTAATCCATGGAACAGCGGCCCTAAAACGAAGTCATGATTCTGTACCTGTCGTGACTGATAGAAATAAAAACTCATTAAGATAGAAGATATTAGCATGATTACATTTAGCACCAATCTAGGCGACATCACTATAGAACTCGATTTTGAACATGCGCCTGTCAGTTCAAAAAACTTTGTCCGCTATTGTGAAGAAGGCTTCTTTGAACACACGATTTTTCACCGAGTAATCAAAGGCTTTATGATCCAAGGCGGCGGGTTTACCGCAAAAATGAAGGAAAAACCGACCCACGAGCCCATTGTTAACGAAGCCAACAAAGGCCTAAGTAACACCATTGGCACCATAGCCATGGCTCGTACCGATTCGCCTCACTCGGCCACGGCGCAATTCTTCATCAACACCGCCAATAATGACTTTTTAGACCACACAGCCACCACCAATAACGGTTGGGGTTATGCCGTATTTGGTAAGGTCACCGCAGGAATGGACATTATCCAACAGATTGAGAAAGTCAAAACAACGACTATCGCAGGCCACGAAGACGTACCCCGTGAACCGATTATCATCGAAAAAGTCACGATGACTCTTTAAATCAATTGCGCAGATAACAGAGAACACATTCTAAAAAATCTTTGTTTATCTTTTAAAAAGGCACTTATGTGCCTTTTTTTTCGACTTTAGTCATAAATTGCGTAGACAAGCGTAATCTAGCCAGTCTCCACTTCAACTTACCACCTAATAGCTAAAGCATTGCTTGCGGATCTATCGCAAGCCCGTTTTTATGCATTCAGTTTTAAGCTGACGAACGGTTAGATCACTTCCTTAAGGAAGCTGACTTAACAGATCTGCCTTAAGGGATCAGCCTTAAAAATTCTAGCGCCTTATCTAAATCGCGAGTGCGTGCCATTGGCGGCAGCGAGTTTAAAAAGGCTTGGCCGTAATAGCGGTTCACGATGCGATTATCGCAAAGGATCAGCACTCCGCGATCTTTTTCATCACGAATAAGACGCCCAACACCTTGTTTCAGCGCAATAATCGCCTGCGGCAACGACACTTCAGTAAAAGGGTCGAGCCCCTGACGACTCACATTGTCGGCTCGGGCGCGATACAGGGGCTCATCGGGCGACACGAAGGGTAATTTGTCGATAATCACGCAGCTTAACAATTTACCGCGCACATCCACCCCTTCCCAAAAACTGCTGGTGCCGAGCAACACCGCATTACCGAGTTGGCGAAATTTCGTCAGCAGACTTTGTTTACCCGCTTGGCCTTGTACCAGCAGCGGATACTGAGTGCGAGTTCGCAGTGCCAACGCCGCTTGTTCGAGCATTTTATGGCTGGTAAATAAAATAAAAGTCCGTCCCTGCGCCGCATCGATGGCTTGCACGCACACATCTACCAGCTGTTTTAACGCTTGCTGTTGATTCGTCACGCTACCGAGTTGTCTAGGCACACAAAATACCGCTTGGCGGGGATAATCAAAGGGACTGTCGAGAATGCTTTGCTGCGCATCGACGATACCCATTTCTCGGGCGAAATGGGCAAGACTACGGTTAACCTGCAAGGTTGCCGAGGTAAATATCCAGCAGGTTTGCGGTATAAATAATTGCTGGCATTCTCGGGCAATATTGATCGGTGAAATTCGCAGCACCACAAAGCGACTGCCAAATTCGATGCTGTAAGCTGCCAGATTATTATCGCAGTTAAAAAATATACTAAGCTTGTTATTCAGCTCCGCCAACTTGATGGCGATATCATCTAACAATTCACTGCGGCCAATATGGGCCATTAATAAATGCTGCAGCGCGGTTAGTTCAGCCAGTAAATCCCACGACGCCGCAGCGAGCGCTTTATGGCCCAGCACTAAACGCCAATCGGATCCGCCGCTGGAATATAATTGATTATGCCAGTCACTTAATTTGGCGAGACAACGCTGGCAAAATTGGGCGAGTTGCCCCGTATCACTAAGTTCGGTTTGATAAATGGCGAGTAGTTTTTGAATAACATCATCAATAGTGCGACTCGAACATTGCTGGCCAAAATAGTTAACGCAAATATCGGGTAATAAATGCGCTTCATCAAAAATAACCACATCGGGATCGGGCAGTAACTCAGCAAAACCTGTGTCTTTGAGTACGCTATCGGCGAAAAACAAATGGTGGTTAACCACGATAATTTTGGCATCCATGGCCCGACTGCGCGCCTTACGAATAAAGCAGGCATCGTAAAAATCGCAGCGCTTACCAATACAGCTTTCCTTAGTACTGACCACGAGCGGCAGCGCCGAGGAATTCTCAGGCACTGAGGTTAAACCGCCAATATCGCCATCTTGACAGGTGCTCGCCCACTGATTGATTTTCAACACATCATCCAATAAACGCGCATCGATATGTGTCGCCTCACGCATTTGCTTATCCAGTCGCCACTGGCACAGATAATTATTGCGCCCCTTCAGCAGCGCCAGTTTGGGCTCCATCCCCAGCATAGCGACCAGCGCGGGTAAATCTTTAAAAAACAACTGCTCTTGCAGGTTTTTACTGCCAGTACTGACGATAACTTGCTTGCCGCTCAATATCGCGGGGATCAAATAGGCAAAGGTTTTACCAACACCCGTGCCCGCCTCAATCACCACATTACTTTTAGTCGCTATCGCTTCACTCACTTCCTGCGCCATCTGTATTTGGCTTGTTCGCGCACTAAACCCTTGAATATGTTTAGACAATACTCCATCGGGCAAAAATGCACACTGCACTTCGGTCGCGAGTCGACTCACAGAAACCGCGCCTTTTGAGGCCGCGAGTCCTCTAGAAAAAGCGGATTGAGTGATGGGTTTGCGGGAGCGAGTCAAAGGGATAATCAATCCTTTATTAAGGTGTTAGATAGCGTGTAATGATTAACCGACAGAGCGATAATAGAAAGTATCAAAACAACAATATTATTGAGTCTTATTATTTAGGTTTATTTTGTTTTTGTGAGTGTGAGTGTGTATGTTCTTTTAAATTTTCTGGATTTACAACTGGCGTTGAGACTGAAAGGATAAAACTGAAGCGACGATTAGCACTACACTTGTAGTACACCATACGCTTATGCTAATAAAAACAACGCATTAAGAATGAACACATTCACTCATCTTCAAACTCGAGTTTTAAATATAACAAAGCCGCATCAAGAATACGGCTAGAGAGAACCGATACACACCTCTTACACTAAGCCATTGTTCAAAAAATCAGCCGTATTTACGCACTTTTTTAAGGGCGATTTGTTGTTTTAGCATAGAAAGGTGTTCAATAAACACCTTGCCGTGTAAGTGATCAATTTCATGTTGTAATACAATCGCTAAAAACTCATCGGTTTCAATTTCAACAGCCTTACCCTTTCTATCTAATGCGGTCACTTTAACCTTTTCAAAGCGTGTCACTTTAGCACGATAACCAGGTATTGACAGGCAACCTTCCTCACCCACAAATTCACCTGATTTTTCGACGATTTCAGGATTAATCAACACTAAAGGCTGATCACGCTCGTCAGATAAATCGATCACAATAATGGCATCCATACTACCGACTTGAGTCGCGGCTAAACCGATGCCATCATCCGTGTGATACAGGGTTTCGATTAAATCATCGATAAATACCTGAACAGCTTCAATATCTTTTACAGGTTGCGCTTTACGTTTAAGGCGCTCATCGGGAATCGTTAGAATATCGAGTACGGCCATGGCAGTTAACTTCTCTTATCGAGTCAAAAAAATTGACACTATTATGGACTAATTGACCATTTACACAATATTTAAGCCAAAAATAGTTTAGAGTTCACGTTAGCAATCGAAATAGCCGATAAAAATGTTTGAATCCATTAAACGCCTAATACATTCTCATCTTCCGCTAAGCCATGCTTTGCCGTTAGACTAGCGTGAACTCATCGAACGAAAATTTTTGAGTGTAATGACTGATGAATGAACCCCATTTAGCGAGGATTAACACTTCGATGGCATCATTTCCTAAAGACAAATCGCCACTGTATCAATACATTGAACAAGATGAGCGAAACGTATTGGCAAATCAGCCCCAAGCAATGGACTGGTCTCCTATGACGAAAATATGCCATATCGTCGCGATGATCCCGCAGGGAAAAGTCAGCAGTTATGGCAAAATTGCCGATTACGCAGGATTACCCGGACGAGCGCGTTATGTGTCAAAGGCGCTGAAAATTGCCCCTGCACATTTGTCACTCCCTTGGCATAGGGTACTCAATAGTCAAGGTAAAATATCCTTCGATAAACATTCAAGTTTCTTTCAGGAGCAGACGACATTATTAAAAATTGAAGGGATAACAGTGAACTGCGGCAAAATTAGTTTGTCTGAATACGAGTGGCGGCCGGATCTAGTGACTTTAGTTATGGCAATGCAATGTTAATATACAGATCCATTTACTATTTACCGAGATGTCTGCCTCAGCTATAACCTGCAAACAGTCGATCCGATGATGGATTTATGTTCAACTGATTTACTCGGAATTATGTAAGTCAGCATACTACTCGATACTTTTTATTAACCACTACCGATAATGTGTAGTGATGCAAGGTGAAAACCTACGACCCAAGGAGCACTCGTTGCGTATCATTGCCCCGTTATTAGTGAGTTTAACCGCCCTCACTCTAAGTATGTTTGCCATGGCAGCGCCGACGCCGCTAACACCGCAGACGGCCGAATACCAAGTCAACTATGGTGATATTAAATTAGGAAAAGCCAAATATACGTTACCGAGTGCCGAAGATGGCGTGTTTCAGTATCGTTTTGATAGCGAACTGAGTTTATTACTATTAACCGATGTGCGTCATATCTTGAGTGAATTTACTCAAAATGACACCCAACTTAGCCCTTTGCGCTACATACAACAACGCCAAGGTGTCGGGCCACATTACACAGAGCAAACTGCATTTGCTAAAGCTCAAGGCTTTATTCATACCCGTTATAAAGATGAGAAAGGTAAGTTTGCCTATGACGATAAAATCTTTGACCCTCTTATGGTGCAGTTGCAATTTAGGCTAGATATGCGCGCGGGCAAAGAAATACTCGATTATAAAATGATCAAAGACAACGAGGTCGATGAATATAAATTTCAGGTCATTGGCAAAGAGCGAATGAACATCGCCAGCGGCAGTTACAATACGGTCAAAATTGAAGTCGTGCGTGAAAACAAAAAGAAGCGCCAAACCTTCTTCTGGATGGCGCCGGACTTGGCCTATCTACCCGTGCGTTTAACACACTTCGAAAAAGGCAGTAAGCAACTGGATATTATGTTACTTAACTATCACTTCGACGAGGTCCCAAGCGAACAAACCATACCTGCCGACATTGCTGAAAAACCACAAGCGCCTAAACTGCTTGGCAAGACAGAGGGCTAAACAGCGAGAAGTCACATCAATCCCGATAAACTCGAGCACTTGGATCGAGTGGGTGAAGCTTGCGATCAATTAACAGCTCACCCGCTCTAAACAACGTCCAGTTTCCCGGTTGCATAACATGCCACTGTTCATTCTCGGTCAATGGACGCGTCGCAATCACAGTCACCACATCATGGGCTGTGGTTTCCTTATCAAAATCAATCACTACATCGGTATCAATCAGTTTAGCTTTGCCAAATGGCGCGCGGCGAGTGATGTAACATAAATGGTTACTGCAATAGCTCATCAAGTGCTCACCATCGCTTAAAATCATGTTGAACACACCTAATACGCGGATCTGTTCAGCTAACGTGGCGACATAGTGGAATACAGCTAACATATCTTCGGGCTTTGAATGACCAAACTGTTTAGCGACTTGCTCTAAAATCCAGCAAAAAGCGAGTTCACTGTCGGTATCGCCAACGGGTTGATAACGCGATACTTGGAACTTGGGCAGATAGTCCGTCAGTTGACCATTGTGGGCATAGGTCCAATAACATCCCCATAACTCACGGGTAAAAGGATGGGTGTTCTCTAACGACACCCGGCCACGATTTGCTTGGCGAATATGGCTTATCACTACCTCACTTTTAATCGGATAGGATTTGATCAATGTTGCAATATGCGATTCGCTACTCGGGCAAGCATCTTTAAAAGTACGGCTGCCCTTCCCCTCGTAAAAAGTAATACCCCAGCCGTCCACGTGAGGACCCGTGACCCCTCCACGCTGCGCTAATCCCGTAAAACTAAACACAATATCCGTCGGCACATTAGCGCTCATCGCCAGTAACTCGCACATACTTTTTTGCCTATCTGCAATCCAAAATCCACTTGTTGGCATTGTAACGAGTTGATGACACATGTGGAATGATCAAAACTGACAAATAATTTAAACAATGGTTTGAAAACACTTGTAATAAAATTGTCTTAGGTTTAACTTTTACGCTACACAGGTCTGACCACGAAAGATAATTGTGATCGCACTCAACAAAACACCCTATGACCTGTGGTTGGCACTCGATCATATTTAAGGAGAATTACAGTGACTACCCTACTTTGGATCATCGCCATGATCTTAGTGCTAGGAGCCCTAGCTTACCTTCGGGTATCTTTGCTCACTGCCACTACCGCAGCTGTTATTGTCATGACAGCCGGATGGACGCTCGATGTTGTTGGCCCTATCTCTTGGATCGTTTTCCTGGTGATCGCGCTGCCGTTAAACATCAGTGCATTTAGACAAAATGTGATCAGTCGCCCACTGATGAAGGTCTATCGCGGCATCATGCCGGAAATGTCTTCAACAGAGAAAGAAGCGATTGAAGCGGGCACCACTTGGTGGGAAGCCGATCTGTTTGCGGGTAACCCTAACTGGAAAAAACTCCATAACTACCCGGTTGCACGTTTAAGTGCTGACGAGCAAGCCTTCCTCGATGGCCCAGTTGAAACAGTATGCAGCATGGTGAATCAACACCAAGTGTCACATCAACTAGCAGACTTACCCGCTGACGTATGGCAATATCTGAAAGATCATGGTTTCTTCGCCATGATCATTAAGAAAAAATACGGCGGTTTAGAATATTCAGCTTATGCCCAATCTCGCGTGTTACAAAAACTTGCAGGTCTGAGCAGTGAGTTGGCATCAACTGTGGGTGTGCCTAACTCTTTAGGCCCTGGAGAGCTGCTGCAACATTACGGCACGCCAGAGCAACAAAACCATTATTTACCCCGTTTAGCCAAAGGGTTAGAAGTGCCTTGTTTTGCACTGACCAGCCCAGAAGCAGGTAG
>JBOFUF010000205.1:0-15073 GCA_051652445.1 Shewanella sp. | reverse complement strand
TTAATCGAATGGGATGCCATCATGTTTATGTTAACCATTAAAAAGTCTTTACAAATTAGTGTGTTGTTAGGCGCATTAGGCGCTAGCGTTGCAGTACACGCCGAAGCTGCACCGATAACGGACGTTGCTGTGGAGATTGAGCAAACATTGACCACACTGACGCAAGAAATATTAGTCAATGCTAAGCAGGAGCTGGTGTTGTCATTGCAAACACAATTGGCTGAAAGTATCTATGACTTCAACAGTCAACTTAGCTTAAGCGCTGAAAATAAAGTTGAATCGGCAAGCCTGGGTGAATATAGCGTTAAGTAAGGGATGTGCTTATGTGGTTTGTAGCACCTTTGATGACATTGCGACCTTAACCTGTAATGAGTCTTGTGTTGTTTTCAGACATTCTTTGCTGGTTTCAGTGGCATAGTGTTAATGATAAATAAGTTAGCGATGAATTAAACCGAGGTTTTAAATGAAACGTTTAAAAGTGCGGATGGAGAGTCCAGATCGGTTAGTGTGTGGTGTGGCTGCAGGCATGGCGTGGAAGTTTGATTGGTCTTGTTTTTGGACTCGCGTGGTGTGGGCTGGTGCAATTATATTGATGCCGGGCGTGAGTTTGCTCATTTACTTTGTTTTAGCATTGTTAGTTGAACAGTGGAAAAGACCTGTTTAATCTTGTTGTGACAGCTTACCGTTAATCGGCCACATTGCCTGTATTTGATTTTAAATTTTTGTTATTCAATATTTTAGCAAGAGGGCGCTTTGGCCCTCATGCTAAAAATGTGTGTGCATCTGGGTGTAGACTACTTCTTTAAAAAAGCCTGAAATCTGCTTTTTGCTTCATCACTTTTTAGCCTAGCGCTAAATTGTTCCAATTCTTGGTGCATTTGGTGTTGTACACGATTTTTATGCGGGCGCATTAATTGACGGGTAATTTGTAGAGCCTGAGGTGGTTGATTCGCCAATTTTTTAGCTTGAGATAATGCATAACTGAGTAAGTCTTCATGGGCGACAATGTCGTTGATCATATTGAGTCTATGAGCCGTTTCGGCATTAAAACTTTCACCGAGCAGCAGTAGCTCAGCCGCTTTTTGATAACCCACGAGTTCAGGTAAAAGTAGGCTAGCACCGGCTTCAGGTACTAGCCCCAAGTTGACGAAGGGCAATTGAAACTTCGCCGTGTTGTCAGCGTATACCAGATCGCAATGTAGCAGTAGGGTTGTCCCTATACCCACTGCGACCCCCGAAACGGCAGCAACCAGGGGTTTTTTGAGTTCAAGTAGACAAAATAAGAAACGCACAGCAGGATGATTCGATCCTAAGTCACTATTTTCCAAAAAGTCAGCAATATCATTGCCAGAAGTGAAATAATTATTTTGGCCATGGAGCATAAAGGCGCGAATGTCGTTGTCTGCTTCACCTTCGATCAGGTATTCTGTCAGCTGTTTATACATATTAAGATCAAGTGCATTGCGTTTATCGGGGCGATTAAAGCTGATAATACGCACGCCCTGATCATCCTGAACCTGTATATGACTCATGGTTGTTTCCTTTACGACGACATTGGGTAGGCATGGAGTTTAAGACATTGAAACCAATATTAAAACAGCTGTTTAATTGTCTCGTGTTATCTTGTGCATCATTTTCAACGTTAGCAAATGTAGTGCTGACTCAGGGTCATGTACGGGCTATGCCAGAGACGGTGCCAAATACTGCCGCTTACTTTACGCTTGAAAACCAAACAGATAAAGCAGTTCGTCTTATCGGTGTCGATACCTCTGTAGCAAAGGAAGCCCAATTACACACGATTATCGAAGACCAAGGCATGGTGAAAATGCGTCATGTTGAAGGTTTTGATATCCCCTCACATGGCGTTTTAACGTTAACGCCATCAGGGGAGCATGTCATGTTGCTAGGCTTAAAAGCGCCACTGGTGTTAGATCAGCAAGTTGAACTGCAATTAGAGTTTGACGATGGTAAGAAAATGGCGATTACCCTGCCTGTCACTAAAACAGCAGAAAATACCGCAGCGCAGAAGCATCATCACCATAATTAAGGAGTCACTTGATGCAAATTACATGGAAAAAAGTTACCGGTATCGGTTTATTTTTAGTCTTAATTGGTTATGGCATGAGTGTGTGGTGGAGTATCGAACCTGATCCTATCAGCCCTCAACAATTAGTGGCTACGGATAAAAATGTGGTCGGATACGCAACCACCACCTCATTGATCCTGACAGTCGAAAATTTACTGGATAAGCAAGGTGGTTGGTTATCAAACGATGTGACGCCCCCTTCCATTTTTATGGATAACATGCCCGCATTTGAATACGGCGCATTAGAACAGGCCCGTGATTTAGCCTTGATTATGCGCAAAGAGTTTAGCCGCTCACAGTCGCAATCTGCGGCGGACAAAAATTTAGGTGAAGCGCAATCTAAGCTCAATATCGATCACACGAGTTTGATAGCACCCAGGGCTGAAAGTGAATATCGTGATGCGATAAAATTGCTGAAGTTGTACCGTGCCAGAATCATGGACCCGAATAATCAAGATGCACAGTTTTATGCCCGTGCCGACAACCTCAATGAATGGTTGAAAGAAGTGCAAAAGCGTCTGGGTAGTATGTCACAACGTTTATCTGCGAGTGTGGGTCAAGAGCGCTTAAACACGGATTTAGCAGGTGATAATGCTGCGCGCCAATCAACGCCTAACTTGGCAAGCCATCAGATCAAAACCAGTTGGTGGAAAATTGATGATGTTTTCTATGAGAGTCGTGGCGCCTCATGGGCCTTGCTGAATTTTATGCGTGCGGTTGAAGTCGATTTTGCCGACGTCTTAAAGAAGAAAAATGCTGAAGTGAGCCTAAGACAGATCATTCGTGAACTGGAGGCAACTCAGCAAACTGTCTGGAGCCCTGTCGTGTTAAATGGCAGTGGTTTTGGCTTAGTCGCTAATCATTCATTAGTTATGGCTAACTATGTGTCCCGTGCAAATGCTGCGGTTATTGATTTAACGAACTTGCTATCTCAAGGTTAATTATGAAAAAAACTCTCCTCGCCAGTGCGGTATTAGGATTATGTATGACCACATCAGCCCAGGCGGCAACGGTGGTCGGTTTTACCATTGGCGGTGACTACTGGCGCGCCGATACAAGAGGCTCTTTCGCCGACAACCGTCAGCCACTGCAAAACGTTGGTTATAGTTCATCTGCTCAAGGTAGCTATTGGATTGCCGTTGAGCATCCTATCCCACTGGTTCCCAATATTAAAATTCGTGAAAATAACCTAGATCAGAGTGGTGGCATCTCTGGTGCTGATTTCACCTTTAATGGTCACAAATTTGAAAAAGATGTGGCTGTTTATACCGATCTGAGTAATACCGACTTCGTGCTGTATTATGAAATATTGGACAACGACATCGTGTCATTAGATCTCGGTGCAGCATACAAGTTAATGAATGGTTCGCTGCGCGTTCAAGACCCTGGTCACCCAGAAGAGGAACATGTTGATAGTGGCATTGTGATGGGTTACGCCAGTACTCTGATCGGTATTCCAGGTTTAGGTTTGTACGGTTTTGCTGATTTGATGTTGGGCCTAAATGAGTCAAGTGTGCACGATTATGCTATCGGCTTAGGTTGGCAGTTTGATGGTTCAGTCGTTGATACACGTGTACGTGTTGGCTATCGTGAGTTCTTATTTGCGGTGAATAATTTTTCAGGTGTCAGTGCCGATACTAAATTTGAAGGTTATTTTGCCGGTGTTGAAATCAACTTCTAATCTTGTTGATTTGAATGTCTAAAGAGATAAAAAAACCGCCGATTGGCGGTTTTTTGTATTTAACGAATTGTTTCTTACTGTGCAATCAAACCACTATTAATGGCGATTACGTCATCTTCATTCAATGTGCCAGCTGCTTGTTTTAGCGCGACAATTGAGTTGATGTAGTTGTAACGTGCGTCAGACAACTTGCGTTTTGAATCATACAGGTCACGGGTGCGGTTTAATACGTCAACTATCGTACGCGTGCCCACTTCAAAACCCGCTTGAGTGGCTTTTAGGGCGCTTTCTGATGAAATGACCGATTGTTCATAGGCTTTGATTGAGCTGATCGAAGCGCCAACGTTGTTGTAGTTGTTACGAACGTTTTTTACTACACCGCGGTAGGTCTGCTCTAATCTTTCACTGGCTTCAACAAATTGGAATTGTGCTTCATTAACCTGTGAGCTGACTTTAAAGCCTTCGAAAATCGGAATGCTTAAATTTACACCCACATTAACATCATCAAAATCAGGGCCGCCCTTTTGTTCAAAGCCTTTATTGTAGCCGGCATTTAAACTCAACGATGGCATATGTCCTGCTTGATAAAGCTTGATCGTTTCTTGAGCGATATCTTTACCAATGCGTTGGCTCATTAAATCAAGGCTATTAGTTTCGGCGATTTTTAGCCAATCGCGCGATGACGCAGGTACAGGCGTTACCGCTGAGAAACGGTTGGTATCGAGCACATTTAATGTTTTGTGGTCAATACCAGTAATTTCACGTAATGCTTCGTAGCTATTGGCCAAATCATTTTCGGCAAGAATTTCACTTGCTGATGCTAAGTCATACTGAGCTTGTGCTTCATGCACATCGGTAATTGCGGTTAGACCAACGGCAAAACGTTGTTTTGTCTGCTCAAGTTGGCGCTCAATCGCGCTTTTTTCGGCACCTTTAAACTCATAGTTATCTTTAGCCGTTAAGACATCAAAATAGGCTTTTGTGACGCGAGTGATGACCGTTTGTAACGTCGAAGCATAGTTTGAATCAGCTTGAGACGCTGCTTTTTCAGCAAGGCTTAATCCTACCCAAGCGCTGTGATCGTAGATAACTTGGTTAAGCTTAATGCTGCCTGCTAAACCGCTGGCATCATCTCTTGGGTCATTCCACGCTTTGTCATAGCCAACATTGGCGCTAATAGTTGGCAATAATGGTGCACGGTTTTGTTCAATTTTTTCGAACAGTGCATTGCGTTGTGCTTGGGCTTGCAATACGAGCGGGTCACTGGTCAATGCTTGCTGATAAATTTGCAATAAATCATCGGCGTGTACCGCTGAAGCGGAAGCTGCAAGTGTGATTGCTGCACATAAATTATGGATCTTAAATTTCATTTGCTGTCCTTATTAGACAAAATCCCCCGCGGAGGAATATTTTAACTTCGTTTAGACTAAGTAATGCCTTTATCAAGGCGGTTTGCGCTTCCCGACGCTTCCCGATACAGCTAAAACGTAATGACTTAAAGTCTCTTCACTCGGTCACTTTCAAGTCAAATTCGAAGTGTAACAGATTTTATTTTAAAAATGTGCTCAAATTACCCTGATTCTAAGCGCCAATTCAACTTTTAAGGATAGAGTATGACCCCCCCTGTTTTTTCACCAATGGATATTGAGATCTTAGAAAAAAAATCCCTGTACCAAGGTTTTTTCTCAATGGATGAGTACACTTTTAAGCATAAATTATTTGCAGGGGGGTGGAGTAAGCCCGTGAGCCGTGAAGTGTTTGAACGCGGTCATGCTGTGGTCGTTCTGCCCTATGATGCCAAGCTCGATAAAGTGGTGCTAATTGAGCAGCTTCGTTTTCCTGCATTAGCTACGACTGACTCTCCTTGGCTTCTTGAATTGGTCGCAGGCATGATTGCACCCGCAGAAACGCCGCTAGATGTTGCACGCCGTGAATTAATGGAAGAAACCGGTTTAATGGCTAAGCAATTACACAGTGTGAATAGTTATCTAGCGAGCCCCGGTGGCAGCACTGAGCGTTTTTATTTTTATTGGGCTGATGTCGATTCAAACGACGCCCGTGGATTGCATGGATTAGCGGAAGAACACGAAGATATTCGATTGCATGTGATGAGCCGTGAGCAAGCTTATGAGCGAGTCGTTGCGGGCGAGATCGATAATGCGTCGACCGTGATTGGATTACAATGGTTACAATTAAACTACCAGCAACTGATTTAAGTTGAGATGAATTTGGCGACTTTGAGGCAAAAACAGCGCTATAAACCTAATGTCAGTGATTTTTTAGCACTGTGCGGCCGTAATTATGGTTACATGTTGAAATGGTTACCGTTAGGGATCGCGGTTGGTGAGATATGGCGGCTCGAGGGGGAGTTCGGTATATTAGCGGTCCAAATTTTAGAGAACACCAAATATACTCAACTAGTTGAGATATCTCGCTCTATTGAAATAAAAGAGTTTGTCAATACTCCCAAGGTGTTAGTGAGAATTTATCACGATGCTAAATTAGCAGAAGTGTTAACTGGCCAACAGATTTACCAATTACGCCCAGTGTATGATTATCCCAATGTACGTATGTATCAAAGTGACGAAAAGTACCAGGTAAATGCATTCCTGGAAGAGTTGTTAAAGATTGGTTATCAACATAGTGTCGTGTACCAGTCTTAGAATTGGGTATTCAATGTGCTGAAAGAGGCTGTCTCTTACTCCATCGCTGAAGGCGAAAGCGTGCGTATCGTGCAAGTCACCGATCCGCATCTTTTTGCCGATCCTGAAGCTCAGCTATTAGGTGTCAATACGGGTAAGAGTTTTGCTGCTGTATTAAATACCATTAGAGCGGTGGACTATCCTGCTCACTTGATGCTCGCCACGGGCGATTTGAGTCAAGACTTCTCGGCTGAGTCTTATCAGCAATTTGTGAAAGCCGTCACCCCTGTTGGCTTACCTTGCCATTATCTTCCTGGAAATCATGACGATCAACGGATCATGCACTTGCACATGCAGGGAGAGCTGATTTTCGGCCAGCAACGTATTCTGGCGGGAAATTGGCAAATTCTCATGTTAGATTCAACAGTGCAGGGAAAGCCCGGCGGCAATATGGCCCAGACTCAGTTCGAATTAATTGACCAAGCCATTGCCGCGCATCCCCAATGCCATATTTTATTAGTCATGCATCACAATCCGATTGCGGTGCAGTGCACTTGGCTCGATCAGCACTGCATGGACAATGGCGCCGAGTTTATCACGCGAGTGGCAAAGTATCCGCAGGTTAAAGGATTACTCTGGGGCCATGTGCACCAATGTATCGATACCCATCACAATGGCCCCCATGGTGCGTTACCGTTAATGGCGACACCGTCCACGTGTATTCAATTTAAGCCGTTATCGGCTTATTTTGCCTTGGATGACGTTCAACCGGGTTATCGTTTGCTGGAGTTGAAAGCCGATGGTAGCATCAACACTCAAGTGTATCGCGTACCGGGCAACCAGTTTTTCCCCGACAACAACTCTAGCGGTTATTAACGTCAATAGCCGCAGCCTGAGGAAATATGCTGCTTTATATTCACGGCTTTAATAGCTCTCCATTTTCAGATAAAGGCGTGATGACGGTTAAGTACATGGCGCAGCATCACCCGAGTGTGACCTTTCACCAGCCCCAGTTGCCTAATACGCCTAAGGCTGCGATGGCGCTGTTAACCACTTATGTTGAGATGGCTATCGATGCCAAGGAGCCATTAGCGTATATCGGCTCATCTTTAGGTGGATATTTCGCCAGCTATTTAGCGCAAACCTATGGCGGTAAAGCAGTCTTAGTTAATCCAGCGGTAAAGCCCTTTGAGTTGTTCGATGAATTTATGGGGCCGCAATTCAATCCCTATACTGAGCAGCATTATGTCCTCTTATCTGAGCATAAAAGGGAAGTCGCTGAATTTAATACGGCTATTATCCGCAATCCAGATCGTTTTTTGGTATTATTGCAGTCCGGTGATGAAGTGCTGGATTATCGCGAGGCGCTCAATAAGTATCATCACTGCCAATTGCGAATTGAAGCGGGAGGCGATCACAGTTTTGTGGGTTATGAGTCGCATCTGCAAACTATAAGCCAATTTTTACACTTACCTTGACAAACTGACATGCCGAGCCGCAACATGGCCGGATATCACAACCTATAGCGTGCCCTATGACGAATCAATACACCTCTGACGCCATTGAAGTTCTCAACGGACTCGATCCTGTTAAACGCCGTCCAGGTATGTATACCGACACCTCTAGGCCAAACCATTTGGGCCAAGAGGTCATCGATAACAGTGTTGATGAGGCATTGGCAGGTCACGCGACCAAAATTGAAGTGGTTCTCCATACCGATAACTCCCTTGAAGTCACTGATGATGGTCGTGGTATGCCGGTGGATATTCATCCTGAAGAAGGCATTCCTGGTGTTGAATTAATTCTGACCAAATTGCATGCCGGTGGTAAGTTTTCTAATAAAAACTATCAGTTCTCCGGCGGCTTACATGGTGTGGGTATTTCGGTGGTTAACGCTTTGTCACGCCGTGTCGAAGTGACGGTTCGCCGTGATGGTCAAGTCTATGATATTGCGTTTGAAAATGGCTTTAAGGTTGAAGATTTACGCCCAACAGGGACCTGTGGTCGTCGTAATACGGGGACTCGAGTGCATTTTTGGCCCGATGCCAGCTATTTTGATTCGGCGAACTTCTCAAATTCAAAACTGATTTATCTACTGCGCGCTAAAGCGGTACTTTGTCCTGGTTTACGGATTAAATTCACCAACAAACAGACAAACGAAGTCCATGAATGGTTCTATGAAAGTGGCTTAACCGATTATTTAAAGGCGGCGATAGGCGACAATTTAAGGCTGCCAGAAGAGCCGTTTGTGGGCAGCTTTAAAGGTCAGCTAGAAGCCGCAGATTGGGCCATTACTTGGTTGCCTGAAGGTGGCGAATCGATTGGCGAGAGTTATGTTAACTTAATCCCGACTCCGCTCGGAGGTACCCATGTGAATGGTTTCCGCCAAGGTTTATTGGAGTCGATGCGGGAGTTCTGTGAATTTAGAAATTTAATTCCCCGCGGCATTAAGCTGTCACCTGAAGATATTTGGGATCGCGCCGCATTTATATTGTCGGTGAAAATGCAAGAGCCGCAATTTGCGGGTCAAACAAAAGAAAAGCTATCGAGCCGTCAATGCGCCGCGTTTGTGTCAGGCGTCGTGCGTGACGCATTCTCACTCTGGTTGAACTCCAATACCGAGTTAGCGGAATCCTTAGCCGAAATGTGCATTAATAATGCCCAGAGCCGCTTAAAGTCGGCCAAAAAAGTCGCCCGTAAAAAGGTGACTTCAGGGCCTGCACTGCCGGGTAAGTTGACTGACTGTAGTGGCCAAGATCCGATGCGCGGAGAGTTATTCCTAGTGGAAGGGGATTCTGCGGGAGGTAGCGCTAAACAGGCACGCGATCGTGAGTTTCAAGCCATCATGCCACTGCGTGGTAAAATTTTGAATACTTGGGAAGTTGATGCCTCGCAGGTGTTAGCATCACAGGAAGTGCATGATATTTCGGTCGCGATTGGTTGCGATCCCGATAGCAGCGATATCTCCGAATTGCGTTATGGCAAGATTTGTATTCTTGCGGATGCCGATTCAGACGGACTGCATATTGCTACTTTGTTATGCGCGCTATTTTTGAAGCATTACCGTATCTTGGTTGAGCAGGGTCATGTGTATATTGCCATGCCGCCTTTGTTCCGTATTGATATCGGCAAAGAGGTGTATTACGCCTTAGACGAGGCGGAAAGAGCGGGGATTTTAGACCGTATTACCGCTGAAAATAAAAAAGGTAAAGTTCAAGTCACTCGCTTTAAAGGCTTGGGTGAGATGAATCCTTTACAACTTCGTGAAACAACGATGGATCCCAACACCCGTCGTTTAGTACAGTTGACCATAGATGACATTGAAGAGACCGATGCGTTGATGGATATGTTGCTCGCGAAGAAGCGTTCACCAGACCGTAAAAACTGGCTTGAAGATAAGGGTGACATGGCTTTGCTTTAATGTTGTGCACGATTGCAGACAATAATAAAACATAGGCATAAAAAAATGACCATGTTGTATATAAAAACGAATAATTATCATTGTTTAAAGGTATTTTCTGCCGGTTTCATACTGCTGGCAAGTGTGGCGTTATTGTTTTGCAATAGCGCCTTTGCGGGTTCCAAATCAGTCATGATTACCGTCGCTAAGGGCTTTGGTTTATCGCTTTATGCCTCGGATATTGGCGATGCGCAGCAGATGGCGATGGGGACTAATGGCACTTTATTTGTCGGTTCCAATAAGAGTGGCACTATCCATGCTCTGGTTGATAGTAATCAAGATGGTCGTGTCGATAAGCGCTACGTGATAGCCAAAGGGCTTAAATCACCCGATGCAATTGCATTCCAAAATGGGGACTTATTTGTCGCCACTGAAAATCAAATAGTGCGCTTTGTTGATATTGAGCAAAGATTGCGCCGTCCAGGTCGACCCAAAGAAATCTACAGTGACTTGCCTTATTCAGAGAAGAAGAGTTCTCGATCAATTAATTTTGGCCCGGATGGCCGTTTATATGTGTCTATTGGTGCGCCCTGTAACGTCTGTGAAGCGCCAGCGCCTTACAGCAGTATCATAGCGATCAATGTTGATACCGGCGCGAGTGAGCTGATGGTAACCGGTGTGCGTGATGCGAGTGGATTTGATTGGTCGCCAATAGATGGGAAATTATGGTTTGCCGATCAAGGTCGTGATTGGATGGGAGATAATCTGCCACCCGATGAGATTAATCGCCTTGATATTATAGGCAGTCATTATGGTTTTCCTTATTTACATGGCAGTAATGTGGTTGAGCCTGCCTATGAAAAACCAAAAAATTTAAAAATTATCCTGCCAATGTATGAGTTGCCAGCCCATGTTGGACCCACGGGGCTCGCTTTTTATCGTGGTAGTCAATTTCCCAATATTTACCATAATCAGTTGTTTGTTGCCGAAAATGGCTCGTGGAATCGCTCGAGTAAAGTGGGCTATCAAGTGGTGATGTTGAAGATTGAAGATCAAAAAGTGGTGAGTCGTGAAACGGTCGTTAGTTTCCTTGACGGTGAATTTCCCGTTGCTCGGCCCTTTGCGCTGTTATCAGCATCCGATGGTGCTATGTATATCTCAGATGATTTAAAAGGTAACGTGTATCGCTTGTTTTATAAGGGCGATAGTACTGAAGAACCACAGGAACTAGAACAAAATGAGTGACGCTATCAAGTTAAGTCTCGATGGGGTAGAGCAAATGCCATTGCGGCGCTTTACCGAAGAGGCTTATCTGAACTATTCCATGTACGTCATTATGGACCGAGCTCTGCCGCACATTGGTGATGGGCTTAAACCGGTACAGCGCCGAATTATCTATGCGATGAGCGAATTAGGTTTATCGGCTCAATCTAAGCATAAAAAATCGGCCCGTACGGTCGGTGACGTATTGGGTAAATACCATCCTCACGGTGATAGCGCCTGTTATGAGGCAATGGTATTGATGGCGCAGCCATTTTCCTATCGCTACCCGTTAGTCGATGGCCAAGGTAACTGGGGGGCGCCCGATGATCCTAAGTCATTTGCGGCGATGCGTTATACCGAGGCACGCCTGTCTAAATTCTCTGAAGTGTTACTCAGTGAACTGGGGCAAGGTACGGTCGAGTGGGGGGCTAACTTTGATGGCACGTTGAAGGAGCCAAAAGTACTGCCGGCACGTTTACCGCATATTTTACTCAATGGTATTACTGGTATTGCCGTCGGTATGGCGACGGATATTCCGCCGCATAACGTGAGAGAACTCGTCTCCGCCTGCGTAGCATTGCTCGATGATCCTAAGCTTGAACTCGAGCAATTGATGGCCTTTGTACCTGGCCCTGATTATCCAACTGAAGCCGAGATTATTACCCCGTCTGCTGATATTGCAAAAATTTATGAGTCGGGCCGTGGGTCATTAAGAGCGCGTGCGGTTTACACTGTCGATGGCGGTGAAATCATTATCACCGCACTGCCGCATCAAGCCAGTAGCGGTAAAATCTTAGAGCAAATCGCCGGTCAAATGCAGGCGAAGAAATTGCCTATGGTGGCTGATTTACGCGATGAGTCGGATCATGAAAACCCTGTGCGTCTTGTGGTGGTGCCGCGTTCAAATCGGGTTGATTGCGATCAGCTTATGGCGCATTTGTTTGCCACCACGGATTTAGAGAAGAGCTTTAGAGTTAACTTAAACGTGCTGGGTCTTGATGGTCGCCCACGGGTTAAAGGGTTGAAAACCTTATTAACTGAGTGGTTAGAGTTCCGCGTTGACACGGTTAAACGTCGTTTAGAATATCGTCTAGACAAGGTGGTATCGCGGTTACATATACTCGAAGCCTTAATGGTCGCGTTCCTCAATATTGATGAAGTGATCGAGATTATTCGTTTTCACGATGATCCTAAAGCCGAGTTGATGGCGCGTTTTTCACTCAGTGATAAACAAGCCGAATCGATCCTTGAGTTAAAGTTACGGCATTTAGCGAAGTTAGAAGAATTTAAGATCACGGCCGAGCAGAATGAGCTTGAAGCAGAGCGCGAAAAACTGGAGCAGTTATTAGGCTCAGAGCGTCGCTTGAAGACATTGATCAAGAAAGAATTAATTCAAGATGCGCAAACCTATGGCGATAACCGTCGCTCGCCCATTGTATTGCGTCATGAGTCCAAAGCATTAACCGAACAAGAGTTAACGCCGATAGAAGCCGTAACGGTGGTCTTATCTGAAAAAGGTTGGGTGCGTTGCGCTAAGGGCCACGATATCGATCCTTTGTCGCTTTCTTATAAGTCTGGCGACCAATATCTATGTAGCGCGATGGGACGTAGCAATCAGGCCGCGGTGTTTGTTGATTCGTCTGGGCGAGCCTTTGCAACGGATAGCCATACTCTGCCATCGGCCCGTAGCCAAGGTGAGCCTATTACGACTCGTTTCAATATGGCACCTGGCGAAACCATGCAGCATGTGTTGATGGGTGAAGAAGACCAATGTTACTTGTTAGCTACGGATGCGGGTTACGGTTTTATTTGTTCATACAACGATATGGTGTCGCGCAATAAAGCGGGTAAAGCCTTGCTGAGTCTACCAACAAACGCTAAATCATTAACGCCTAAGTTGATTGACCGCACCAAAGAAATGTCATTGCTTGCGATCACCAACGAGGGGCGGATGTTACTGTTCTCGCTAGAAGCGTTACCGCAATTATCCAAGGGTAAAGGTAATAAAATTATTGGCATACCAACCGAAAGGGCCAAGAGTCGCGATGAACTGATGACCCACTTACAATTAGTGCCCAGTGATACGCCGGTTACCTTGTGGGCGGGTAAGCGCAAGCTCACACTGAAGCCAAGCGATCTTGAGCATTATCGCGGTGAACGTGGCCGTCGTGGGGCAAAATTGCCTAGAGGATTGCAACGTGTCGATAGTGTTGAATTAGGTGACGGCGGTGATGTGTTAGCGAGCATCTAATCCTGTGTAATGGTTTCAATGCTGTAAAGAATTAATGGCTTAACTAAAACCACCTCAGTTTGGCTTAGGTGGTTTTTTATTTTTTGCGCTTGGGTATTAGGGTGTCACTACATAGATTTGCGGCATAAAAAAACCTACCGTATTGCTACAGTAGGTTTTTATTATCTCTTAGGTAAGAGATTAGAAGTCGTAACGTACGCCTACAGAGAATACGTTGTCATCTTGTAGATCTATTTTAGTTTTAGCAACAGTAAAATCACCACGGTACATAGCGTATTGACCATAGATCATAGTTGATTTCGCTACGCGATAATCAGCACCCACGTTGAAGTTTTGGATATTGATGTCATCAGCACCGAAGACGCCGTCCAGTTTAGTGTAATAGCCACCAAAACCTGCCTCATCCACACCGTATTGCGCTTTCAGATTAACGCCGTTCAGATCGTAAGATATGTTGGCGAAATAAGTGTTACCGTCAACTGAACTGTCAATAGCGCTTTCAGATTTTTGGAATAAACCACCGAATTTGAATTGACCGAGTTTTGCTTGAGCCACTAAACGGTATGCATCGATACCAGCAATGCCTTTGTTATAGGCTACTGCAGCATAGTAGTTCTGTTCTTTAAACTTGCTGTCACCCAAAGTTGCGCTTAGTGCGTATAGGCTTTCAGAAGTCTTAGCTGTAGTGTCGTTATCATCAAATTGATAGTTAGCGTTTAAGGTGATTAAGTCTGCAATTTTTGGCGAGTAATACCATACGCCATCAGCGCTACGAGTTTGTGCGCCTACTAAACGGTCGATATCGGCGTTAGTGTTACCAAAAATATCCACACCGCCTTCAGCTTGTTTGAATACTGTGTCGTTACGGCCCACTAACACAGTACCTGCGTCAGTTTTTAAACCTAAAAACGTGTTACGCGCTTTGAACACGTCACCAGAACCTGAGGTGTTCTCAACTTGGAATTCCATTTGGTAAATAATGTCGTAACCATCAGTGATTTTTTCAGAGCCCTTTACACCTAATAGTGAAAAGTTGTTTTCTAAATAAGCGCCATCGTTGTTTCTATCTGCGTAGTTGTCAGTATCAACGCCATTGGTGCCAGATTGTAAGGTTGCACCAGTTTGGCTAGTGGTTAGTGCTAATTCTAAACGACCATAGAAGCTTGGGCCTTCGGCTAGCGCGCCGAATGAAGCTAATGCTAATACTGATGCCACTGATGCAGAGATGAATGTCTTTTTCATGTTTTGTGCTCCGTCGAATCTAAGTTCTTATCCATTTTTCATGGGTTTTTGTGTGGTTTAACGCATTTGCTACCTAAGTCAGTAACAAAATTGCTACCTGAGCCGGTAACAAAGTTGCTACCGATTTTACAGTTTTACGACTCTCAGGCTGTGGCGTAGATCATGTTTTTGGCTCTACTTGCTTATAATTGGAGCCATTTTGGGGATATATCCTTATAACTTGACTGCAAATTTCCCTGAAAGGGCTAAAACGCTATTTTCACTTACTACTTAAGCGGTAGGTAAGGCGGATTGCCTAAGTTTGTGTGTCGGCGAGGGTAACTGTAGCATCGTCTAATGTGGTAGCAAGTCGGTCATATTAGCGATAGATTTGTGTTTATGGACAATCTCTGAGCATAAAATGCGGCCGAGGCCGCGTTTAATCACGATAGGATTTTGGGGGAAGTGAGTTAATCTATTTAAAAATCAACACGTAAACCGACAGTGGAGATGTTGTCATTTAGGTGTT
>JBOFUF010000204.1:0-3724 GCA_051652445.1 Shewanella sp. | reverse complement strand
GTACAAGGGCATGACGGCAATTAGTGGGAACTGATTGAAGTGCTTAGCCGTTTGCACACTGATAAACCCTCCTTCAGCCAAAGGCGACAAGCTTTTATCCTTGCTGGCGACATCATTTAATGTGTCACCCGCATCGAACACGCATAAATGTCGAGGCGTCCAACCGGTTGCAGTGCAAGCGGAGCGGCTTTGCTCGAGTGCCAACAGAAACTCATGGCGGCAAAAGGGATTCGCCTCACCCATGGCGGCATTCCACGCACTGGCCGAAATATCCGACATTGAGCTCGCAAAAGCTAAGATAAGCTGTCTCATTGGGTAAATTATCGTCCTTTACTGGCATGAACAAGTATACGAGGTTGCAATTAAGCCTAATTCTCGGCACATTGCATAGCCATAATAAAAATAAATTCAGGATTGAGTATGCGTCCAACAAGTCCTTTTAGACCGCTTATTCTCGCCATTGCGATGGCGCTTCCTTTGCTATCATCTCCCAGCCTACTTGCCGATGAATCACCCATTTTCAGCCAGATGGCCACCGCACAACCTGTGTGGGCTAAGCATGGCATGGTCGCAAGCCAAGAAACCCTCGCCAGTCGCACCGGCGTTGAGATCCTAAAGCAAGGCGGTAATGCGGTTGACGCCGCCGTGGCTGTGGCCTTCAGTTTAGCAGTCACCTTACCCCGTGCTGGCAATATTGGCGGCGGCGGTTTTATGCTGGTGCATATTGCCAAAGAAAACAAAACCATCGCTATCGATTACCGTGAAGTGGCGCCGTCTAAAGCCAAGAAAAACATTTTCCTCGACGAAAATGGCGACGCAGTTGAAAAACTGAGCCGCGAACACGGCCTTGCTGTGGGCGTGCCAGGTACTGTGATGGGCATGAGTTTAGCCCTTGAAAAATATGGCACTATGACGCTCGCCCAAGTTACGGCCCCTGCGATTAAAATGGCGCAGGAAGGCATTAGCGTGACCCCAGATCTTGGCCAATCCCTTGCAAGCCTTAAACGCCGCATGACCCAATGGCCAACCACGGCCGCTATCTTCTACAAAGCTGACGGCAGTGACTATCAAGTGGATGATATTCTTAAACAACCTGAACTTGCCCATTCCTTAAGTCTTATCGCTGAAAAAGGCACCAAAGGATTCTACGAAGGTGAAACCGCCACTAAGCTCATCAATGCGGTGAAAGACGCTGGCGGCATTATGACCTTAGACGACCTTAAAAATTATAAGGTTGTGGAACGTAAACCCGTGCGCGGCGAATACCGCGGTTACCAAGTTGTGTCTATGCCACCACCATCATCGGGCGGCGTACACATCATCGAAATGCTCAACGTATTGCAGCAATTCCCAATAGACAAACTCGGTCACAATACCGCCCAGACGATTCATCTGATGGCAGAAACCATGAAGTACGCCTATAGCGATCGCAGCGAATACTTGGGCGATCCTGACTTTTATAACGTGCCCGTCAACGCCTTAACCAGTCAGGGCTACGCCCAAAAAATCGCCAGCAAAATTGCGATGAATAAAGTAACACCGAGCGCTGACATCAAGCCAGGCAAACTCGCCCCCTATGAGAGCGATCAAACCACTCACTTCTCGGTAGTCGATAAATGGGGTAACGCGGTTTCAAATACCTACACCTTAAACTTCAGCTACGGCTCAGGTTTAGTAGCAAAAGGTACGGGGATTTTGCTCAATAACGAGATGGATGATTTCTCTGCCAAACCCGGCGTGCCAAACGGCTACGGTTTAGTAGGCGGTGATGCCAATGCGGTCGAGGGCAATAAGCGCCCACTCAGCTCAATGAGCCCAACAATAGTAATGAAGGATGGCAAACCCTTCCTCGTCACTGGCAGTCCAGGTGGTTCGCGCATTATCACCACTACACTGCAGATCATCATGAATGTCATTGATCATGGATTAAATATCGCCGAAGCCAGTCATGCGGCGCGGGTGCACCATCAATGGCAACCCGATGAATTACGAGTCGAGTCCAGCCTTAATCGCGATACCCTTTCCCTACTCGAAGCCAAAGGCCACAAGGTAAAAGTACAATCCGCTATGGGCAGTACGCAATCCATCATGGTGACCGAACAAGGAATTTTTGGCGCGTCTGATCCACGCCACTCGGGCAGCGAAGCCATCGGCTACTAGCATCCCCATGATGCCGATTTTAGTGAAAGAGATGAGTGGAAAAGAAGAGATGACCTATTCGAACTAGGTCATGAATCCTGAGTAGAGCTTGTCACTCCGCTCAGTGAATGCAAACTCTCGCTTAAAAAAGCCCTGCTATACATCACTGTATAAGCAGGGCTTTTTATTGAGTTGGAAAGTTATTGTGCTGATTTTCATTGCTTTTTACTTTATTGACGCTGCAACTGAGTCATGAAATATCATACTAAACGCAACTCACTTCAGGACAAAACAGGTAGGTGAACTGTACTGGGTGATCTGTTATTTCTATCACTATCGGCCAAAAAAGTGTTTGAAGTTTAAGCAGCCAGCGGTAGTGTTTCACCAATTAGCGGCTTAATTGTCGAGTGTCGCACTTCGGAGTTGAATTCGGGCACCATAGAATTCATCATGCTGCACACTAAAGGTTAAACCTGCTTTGTGTCGCTACATTTCTGCCTTATTATTTAGCGGCGTCCTTGCAATAACAGAGAAAGTTTATGAACTATCAATCCATATTATGTACCACAGCGTTAATCTTGGGTGTTGTGCAGCCAGCAACGGCCGATGTTAAACTCAGCCTGCCTAAAAATGCTGAAGTATTAATGGTCAATGGCAAGCAAGCAGTAAAGAGTGATCACCTTGTTTTAGCTGATGGTATCAATCAAATTGCCTTTCGGTATGCCGCGCAATACCGGCAACAAGCTGACTCGGTGCATTATCTCTCCGACGTGCTAATCGTTCGTTTTGACGCATCAGCTCAAGCACTCACGCTGACACTGCCCGCCATTAACTCAGCCACTGATGCAAAAAAATTTGATAAAGCACCTAAGCTAACACTATTAAATGCCCAAGCAGAAGCGGTGAGTTTTAGCAGCGATAAATTAATTAAGAATGGCCTTCAACTGGGACGGGATTTTGAAGACGAGATACTGCAGTACAACCTTAGCAATCACCCTGCTTCATTAAACATCACAATGCAGGCATCGACAGCACCAATAGCTACAACGGTGAATGAACGCCCATCGCAAACCACTTCAGCCTCCTCACCTAGCCAAGCTGAAATCAGCCAAATGCTGGATTATTGGTACGGAAAAGCCAACGAAAAGACCAAAACCAGCTTTAAAACCAAGATAAATAAAGAATGATCCATTCAAGAATACGCTAGCGTTGTGGAAGATATCCAATCCTCTTCGACATCGCTTCAGCAGTCTATGATTAAACCGCCAGCGTCGTGTGGTATGTGAACTGACGGCGCTATTAGATCTCATTAACCGTTATTTTTTGTAAATTGTAAACGCAAAAAAGCCAGCTTATTCAGCTGGCTTAGCGGCGGGGCGACATCGAGGTAGGATTTCGCTGAGCGTATAAACACAAAAGCCCTAGCGGTTTAGGCTAGGGCTTTTATGTTTATTTGGATGCTTGGCGATGACCTACTCTCACATGGGGAGACCCCACACTACCATCGGCGCGTTTGCGTTTCACTTCTGAGTTCGGGATGGGATCAGGTGGTTCCACAAGGCTATTGTCACCAAGCAAATTCTGT
>JBOFUF010000203.1:0-2416 GCA_051652445.1 Shewanella sp. | reverse complement strand
ACGCTTGCAGCCATTCCATTAATTCGTTTAATTCAGCAGTCATATCCAGAGTTGAGCATTACGGTCACCACAACCAGTCCAACGGGATCTGCGCAAGTGCGTAAAGCCTTTGGTGATGCTGTACAACATTGTTATTTGCCCTTTGACTTACCTTGGTGTGTGGGGCGTTTTTTGCGCCAAGTGTCACCTAAATCTTGCATCATTATGGAAACCGAACTGTGGCCTAACTTGGTTGCCTTAGCGGCCAAGCGAGGTGTGCGCTTGATGTTGGCCAATGCGCGCTTGTCAGCCAAGTCGGCGGCGCAATATGCAAAGCGTCCCAAACTCAGTCGCCCTATGTTGCAACGACTCGATGTGATTGCCGCGCAGACGCAAGTAGAAGCGCAGCGTTTTATCGAGTTAGGGGTATCGCCGGACAGAGTGACGGTATGCGGTAGCTTGAAGTTTGATCTCAGTATCACGCCCGAGTGTTTCGCCCATGCTAAGACGTTGCGTCAGGCGTGGGGACGCGAAACCTCGCCGATTTGGGTCGCAGGCAGCGTGCACCCAGGGGAGTTTGACGCCATGCTTACCGCCCATAAGCGCTTATTAGCTCAGTGGCCCGATGCCTTGCTGATTATCGTCCCTCGTCATCCTGAACAGTTTGCCAATATTTGTGACGCGGTTAAGAATCAGGGGTTTGAGTCTATTCGTCGCAGTGATGACTCTTCTGTGACGACCTCAACCCAAGTGCTGGTGGGCGATACTATGGGGGAGTTATTGACCTTTTATGGCGCGGCGGATCAAGCCTTTGTCGGGGGCAGTTTGATTCTCCATGGTGGGCATAATCCCTTGGAGCCTGTGGCTATGGGTATTCCGGTTATGGTGGGGCCAAACTATAGGGATTTTGCCCAAATTACCCAAATGTTGGCAGATGCGGGCGGGCTAAGGGTTGTCGCTTCGGCGGATGAACTGGCCGCTAGCTTAATGGACTATTTTGCTAAACCTGAGTTATGTAAGCAGGCCGCGAATGCAGGGCTCGCTGTGGTCGAGGCCAATCGCGGTGCGCTTGAACGGCAATTTGTGCTTGTGCAATCCTTATTAAACGCTTAATTATGTTCGTCAATAAAGGACTTTTAAACGGGTTCGTTGCTAAATTTAAGGCGTTGATGGACTTTGCAGCGCCACTTGATAGCCCTGCATCAGCGCTGCCCAGTTATCCGCAGTGAAGGCAAGGTTTGGCAGTTTACCTTGTTCTTTATTGAAGGAGCGTAACAGCCGGTCTAGATTCGATTGCTGCCATTGCGGGCTCGGTGTTTTTAACTCGCCGCGGTCAAAATCGATCAAATAAAAGCGCTCAGGCGTTACTGAGTCCGTTTGCGCGGGCTGGAACAAAATATTCTTAGCATTGAGGTCTGCGTGGTACACGCCGCGCTGGTGGAATTGGGCGATGCAAGCCCCTAGCGCCTGCCATTGTGCGGTGCTCATCACTTCTTTGCTGAGTTTTGCGACTAAATCTTCGGCGCCCTCGACCCGTTCGATAATAATATCGGCGCGATAACATAATCCCGCGTGCACAATGTTGGCGGCAATCGGTTTAGGTACAGCAAAACCTTCGCGATACAAAATGTCTAATAAACGTAACTCACCCATGGCGCGGGTATTTTCAAGCCCAGTGTAGACGTAAGCATCTTTGCTGAATTTGGCCATTAACCCGCCACGCCAATAATGACGTAATACCCAATGATGGTGCTCAAATGCCACAAACCAAGTGGTGTAGCGGCCTTTTGATGAACCGACGACAGCATCTTTAGCGCGCCAACAATCTACCGAGAACCACGCAGGAGTGATATTGACTGGCGTATCTTGGCAAACGGCGATGTGACCTTGGGCGGTTTTTATGATCTGTATCTTAGCATTCATCGGGGATTTGTTGACTTAAGCGTGGCACCTAGGGCCATTCTACATTAAGATCGCCAGCTTGCGCCAAATAACCTTAAGAGCTTTTAGCTTCAATCATAATGAGTTTACATCCCAATACTATGCATTCCCTTTGTTTGCTGCGCCTATCTGCTATCGGTGACGTCTGTCATGCCGTGGCTATGGTGCAGGCGATTCAGCGGCACTATCCTGAGCTCAACATCACATGGGTGATCGGTAAACTCGAATATCAATTGTTGAAGCATTTACCCGGCATTGAGTTTGTTATTTTCGATAAATCTCAAGGATGGCGTAGCTATGTTAGTTTGCGTAAGGCCTTAAAGGGCCGACGTTTTGACGTGCTGCTGCATATGCAGGTTGCGCTACGAGCAACCTTGGCTTCATTGGCCATTTCGGCAACAGTGCGCATAGGCTTTGATCGTGCCCGCGCCAAAGAAGGTCAGTGGCTCGTGACCAACCACAGGGTAGAGCCCTTGGCTACGCCCCATGTGCTCGA
>JBOFUF010000202.1:0-18517 GCA_051652445.1 Shewanella sp. | reverse complement strand
TGGTTTACAGAAGGGGATTTACGCCAAGCGGTGCGAGCCTCTTGCTCTATGCCGGGTATTTTAGCGCCAGTAAGACAAGGAGATCGCTGGTTAGTTGATGGCGCGGTGGTGAATCCGGTGCCTGTTTCAGTCAGCCGTGCGATGGGTGTTGATGTGGTGATTGCTGTGGATTTATATGGCTATAACTCTGGGCGTATCCAAGTGTTGCCCGTTAATTTAACCAGTCAAAAGACCGTTGTCGCTGAAATGGAAATGCCGGCACGACAAGAAACAGGGTTTATGGATTTACTTGCCCGTGGGCGTGATTATGTCAGTAGCCTGAGTGATAAGTTTTCGCTGGGGACTCAATCGAATCCGGGAATGATTGCGGTGATGTCGCAATCTATGGCTATTTTAGAGCAAAGACATAAGCGGGCGCGGTTGATGGGCGATCCTCCCGATATTTGCATTGTGCCAGAGGTGGGCAATATCGGCACTATGGAGTTTCACCGTGCCGATGAGGCGATTGCCGCTGGTGAAGCCGCTGTGGAAAAAGTCGCCCACTTGATTGAGGCCGCGCTCTGGAAGGGCTGATGAGGCCAGGTGTAGAGTCAAAAGCTTTCATATAGAGAGCGTTTGATTGCAAGATAAACAAACGTCGGTGTAACTTTCGTCATACCGACTATTTCTATTTGATATGTCGATGTTTATCTCTATTTAATGGGGTTTACGCCAATTTTACTAACATTTTTCCGCGGTTTTTACCTTCAAACAGACCGATGAAAGCATCTGGTGCTTGTTCAAGCCCTTGATAAATTGTTTGTTCAGCTTGGACTTTTCCTTCCGCTAGCCACTGAGCCATTTTCGCGGCAAACTCAGGATAATGTGCCCAATGTTCAAATACGATAAAGCCTTCTAGCTTGAGTTTACGCATCACAATCAGGGCTAAGTTGTCAGGGCCTGGAGTTGGTGTCGTATCATTATATTGTGAAATCATACCGCAAACGGCGATACGTCCATGATCGCTCATATTGCTCAGCGCTGCCGCTAAATGCTCGCCACCGACGTTCTCAAAGTACACATCAATCCCTTCTGGTGCGGCTTTTGTGAGCGCCTGAGTAAGATTGCCACAAGTTTTGTAATTGATGACTGCGTCAACTCCATAGCTTTGCAGCAATTCCGCTTTTTCATCTGAACCTACAGAAGCGATCACGCGAGCTCCCATCAGTTTACCAATTTGGCAGGCCACACTGCCGACAGCCCCTGAAGCTGCGGAAACAAACAGGGTTTCGCCCGCTTTTAAATCGGTGATGCGAGTCAGTCCGGTCCAAGCAGTCATGCCTGGCATGCCAAGTACGCCGAGGAAATGTGAACTGTCTAGTTTGGTTGGTGGTAGAGCAGTCAGTCCGGCAGTATCGGTTACCGCATGCTCGCGCCAACCTAACATACTGCTGACTTGAGTGCCCACGGGGAACTCACTGTTTTTAGATGCTATAACTTCACCAATTGCGCCACCTTCTAAGGCTTGATTTAAAGCAAACGGCGGAACATAACTCTTGCGATCAACCATGCGGCCACGCATGTAAGGGTCAACCGACATCCACAGGTTTTTAATCAGCACCTGCCCATCCTCGAGTGGTGCCAAGGCTTTATTTACTAGAGTAAAATTCTGTGATGTAGGCATGCCTTCTGGACGGCTAGCGAGATGGATTTCACGGGTTTCAGTCATATTTTTCATAAACAATCACCTTTATGTTTGTGCGCAAACTAATAGAATGAACTCTACGTGGCTTTAAGATTGAACGCAAATAGTTTGTGCGCAAACTAGATGGGAAGGGGGAGATCAGATAAGATAGCGTTATATTTGAATGACAGGCGCCTAAACGTGCAAAATGGCTTACCTCAACCAGAGAACGACGCGACAAAACAGACTCATAGCCAAGATCCTAGCGATGCACTCTGTTTATCCGATAATGTTTGTTTCGCGTTATATTCTGCGAGCAATGCATTAGTACGTGCTTATCGGCCACTACTTGAGGCATACGAGTTAACGTTCCCTCAATATTTAGTGATGCAAACCCTATGGCGCCAAAATGGTTGTTGCCAAACTCAGTTATCGATGGCGACTAAGCTCGATATGGGGACGCTTACGCCAATTGTTAAGCGATTAGAGTTTAAGGGGTTGATCACCCGATTAGCCTGCGTTGAAGATGAGCGGAAAAAACGGATCACTTTGACGACGCAAGGAGAGGCGATAAGGCATGAAGCGCTAGCCTTAAAGCAAATTTTACTCGATAAAGTGCAGATGGACGCTGAGGCACTCGATTTACTGAGACGGCAATGTCTTGCCTTGATCGAGGATATACAGTCTTAGATATAAGCGGGTTTATACAGGGCAATGCGATTAGCGAAAGGTTTGTAGCAATTAACGCTTGATTGGCTTATTTTTTGCGTGGAAGGGTTACATGGATGATGTTCAGTCGCCCGTGTTGGCTCAGAAGGAGACTAAAGTACTGGGCCAATTAACGGATTATTTGAATTCTAAACCTGTGCTAACAGACGTTCAAAAACAACAATGGCAGGGACTTCACTCTATGATGCAGCTGGCTTCATCCATGGAGACACATCAGTCTGCAGCAGGTCAACTCAATATTTATCTCGCGCTCATTAAGCGGTAATGTTTACACTATGGTGCGTAATAAAGATTAATGAGCCGGCGTAAAATAGCTGGATTCACGCATCAGGTCAAGGCGAAAATTTCAGATAATTGGGCCTAACTGCAGTTCTTGTTTGTTCTTTTATTTCATCCTGAAAATTATGATCTGGATCATTGACGCTTTACCATCCTTGTAGCCTAATACTCTACATATTGTGCTTTTGTTTTTTTAAGGCACTAGATGTAGTGTTATTTTTTAGTCGAGATGGAGAGGAACTGAACAATGCCAGTCGTAATTAAACGTGATGGTTGCCGCACACCTTTTGATGAAACAAGGATTAGAGATGCAGTGAATGCCGCTGCAAACTCAGTTGGGATAGAGGATGGCGATTATGCAGCGACAGTGGCAGCAAGCATCAGTCAGAGCGTCTCGGCATTAACAGAAGTTGACATTCATCATTTACAGGATGCCGTTGAGAATTTACTAATGGAAGGGCCGTACAAGTCCCTGGCGCGGGTTTATATCGAATACCGTCATGACAGAGATGTATGTCGTGAAGCAACCAGTAAACTCAACCTAGAAATCCGTGGTCTTGTCGAGCAAAGCAATGCGGCATTACTTAATGAAAATGCGAATAAAGATTCAAAAGTTATCCCTACACAACGGGATTTACTCGCAGGAATTGTCGCCAAACATTATGCCAAAAGTCATATCTTGCCAAAAGACGTGGTGACTGCGCATGAAGCGGGTGAGATCCACTACCACGACTTAGATTATTCTCCATTTTTCCCGATGTTTAACTGCATGCTGATTGATTTAGCAGGTATGTTGACCCATGGTTTTAAAATGGGCAATGCCGAAATTGAAACCCCTAAGTCCATTTCAACGGCGACTGCCGTCACAGCACAGATCATCGCTCAAGTGGCGAGCCATATTTATGGCGGTACCACTATCAATCGTATCGATGAAGTGTTAGCGCCATTTGTCGCTAAGAGCTATGACAAGCACTACCAAATCGCGCTGAATTGGGAGATCTCCGACGCCAAAGCCTTTGCCACGGCCCAAACGGAAAAAGAATGTCACGATGCATTCCAGTCTTTGGAATATGAGGTCAATACGTTACACACTGCCAATGGCCAAACCCCGTTCGTGACCTTTGGGTTTGGGTTAGGCACGTCGTGGGAATCGCGTTTAATTCAGCAATCAATGCTCGAGGTGCGGATGGCTGGATTGGGTAAAAACCGTAAGACAGCAGTATTTCCTAAGCTAGTATTTGCTATCCGCGATGGTATTAATCATAAAGTAGGTGACTGCAATTACGATGTAAAACAACTGGCGCTCAAATGTGCGACTATGCGCATGTATCCCGACATTCTCAACTACGAGCAAGTCGAAAAAGTGACCGGTTCATTTAAAACCCCAATGGGCTGCCGCAGCTTTTTAGGTACCTATGAGGAAAATGGCGAACTGGTGCATGAAGGACGCAATAATTTGGGCGTGGTCAGTTTAAACCTGCCACGGATTGCCTTAGAAGCCGATGGCGATGAGACTGAATTTTATCGCATTTTAGATGACAGATTAGTCTTAGCCCGTAAAGCACTTGATACGCGTATCGAGCGACTGAACGGTGTTAAAGCGCGCGTAGCACCCATCCTCTACATGGAAGGCGCTTGTGGTGTTCGTTTGCGCGCCGATGATGATGTGGCACAAATCTTTAAAAATGGCCGCGCTTCGATTTCATTAGGTTACATTGGCTTGCATGAAACGATAAATGCACTTTATGGCACTCAAACTCATGTCTTTGATGATGCCAAATTAAGGGATAAAGCCGTTGCGATTATTGCTTATCTTAAAGCCGCTACCGATGCGTGGAAAGCCGAATCGGGTTATGGTTTTAGTTTATACAGTACGCCAAGCGAGAGCCTCTGCAGCCGTTTTTGTAAATTGGATGCGAAGCAATTTGGCTTAGTCACAGGGGTGACGGACAAGGGCTATTACACTAATAGTTTCCACCTGGATGTGGAAAAAGGTGTTAACCCTTATGATAAAATTGATTTTGAACAGCCATATCCTGCTATCGCCAATGGTGGGTTTATTTGTTACGGCGAATATCCCAATATGCAGCATAACCTAGAAGCACTCGAAAACGTCTGGGATTATAGCTATAGCCGTGTGCCTTACTACGGTACGAACACGCCCATTGATGAATGCTATGACTGTGGCTTTACTGGCGAATTTAGCTGCACCAGTAAAGGATTTACCTGTCCTAAGTGTGGCAACCATGAGCCCAGTCGAGTCTCTGTGACTCGCCGAGTGTGCGGTTACTTAGGTAGCCCAGATGCACGGCCTTTTAATTATGGCAAGCAAGAAGAAGTCAAACGTAGGATCAAACATTTGTAATACGTTGTCTTTCAACTGCCTCTGGAGATAAAACTCATGTTCAGAGGCGGTGGATAGATATCTTACTCAGTCTACTGTATTTATCCCTTGGTATTGCTGGCGCCATGGGATAAGGCCTAATGTTAAAAGATGACATGCTCTATGAATTACCATCAATATTTCCCTATCGATGTGGTTAATGGCCCTGGTACGCGGGCAACCTTGTTTGTTTCTGGCTGCGAGCACCAATGCCGTGGTTGTTATAATCAAAGCACTTGGGATCCCCGTTCTGGGCATGTGTTTGATCGGGCAATGGAAGATCGCATTATTGCCGATCTCAATGATAAGCGGATTATTCGTCGTGGTTTATCACTCTCTGGCGGTGACCCTTTATTGCCCGTCAATCTCAGTGCCATTTTGGCGCTCGTTAAACGAGTTAAGGCTGAGTGTTCGGGTAAAGATATCTGGCTGTGGACAGGCTATGTGCTCGATGAATTGAGTGATGAACAGCGCGCGGTGTTGGCCTATATTGATGTGCTGGTGGACGGAAAATTTGAACAAAGTCTTGCCGATCCAAGTCTCGTGTTTCGTGGTAGCAGCAATCAGATCATTCGTTTGTTATAAAAGCGGTAACGAGGATCTGTAACTTACTGCTATAATCTCAGGCCTTGACACAGACGCTAGCATAATCAGGCTAAGATTTTACTGTGGCTAACTTAGGTAATTTAAGGTAACAGAATGAATTTAAAGCAAGAACTGCAGCAACTTAACGATAAATTAGATAAATTTCGTCGTAAACTTGCTGCGGCTGAGCAAAGAGGCGATGACGTTATTATTGCCCAGTTCAAACGCGACATCGCAGCGGTCACTAAGCAAATCGGTAGTGTAAAAGGACAACAAACCCGCTTATTGAATAAGCAAGGGTCAGATATCAAAGGTTTACCTTTCCATCGTGCTTTGACAAAAGATGAACAAGCGGACATGGGTAAATTGAAAAAGTCGGTTAAAGGTCTTGTGGTCATCCACCCGATGACGGCTATCGGCCGTGAAATGGGGTTAAAGGAAGTCACTGGATACGCTCCTGCAAAATTTTAATGTGGGATAGGATGTCACTGGCACGGGATCGAGTGTCGATCGCGTGTTTGTGACCCTTGTTCTTTATGCATTACTTCGTTTTAATCCATTCTTTCGTGCTGCCTATCGAAAAAGACATTCATGTTTGGTTTAGTTGATTAAAGCACTACAGTATTTCTGGATTGTTCGAAAACACTTAGAATAGTGTGCTTAGCTGGCTAAGTGCCTAATTATCGTTTTGTTTCTAGGGATATTATTCGTCTCAGGGAATGAGAGTTGTCGTTAAGGTTAAGTATGTCGATAAAATATGTTGCGACGTCAAAGTTACCCACTCCTTGGGGCGTATTTGCCATGCATGGTTTTGAAGATACCGAATCAGGTAAAGAGCATATTGCGCTCACATTCGGTACGCTGAGTGCGGACCTCCCTGTGTTGGGTCGTATTCATTCCGAGTGTTTAACCGGCGATGCTTTATTTAGCTTGCGTTGTGACTGTGGTTTTCAGTTACAAGCGGCGATGCAAAATATTGCCGAAACGGGCAGTGGTTTTATTCTCTATTTACGTCAAGAAGGCCGTGGTATTGGTTTGCTGAATAAAATCCGCGCCTACGAACTGCAGGATAAAGGCGCCAATACGGTGGAGGCCAATGAGCAACTTGGCTTTGAAGCCGACATGCGTAAATACGATATGATCAAGCCGATGTTGGAACAGATAGGTGTTAAGCATGTGCGGTTGATGACGAATAATCCACGTAAAGTTAAGGCGATGAAGGAGTTTGGTATTGAAGTCGTTGAGCGTGTACCTCTTCAAGTAGGTAAAAATCGTTACAATGAAGCGTACTTAAAAACCAAATCAACTGAGCTTGGGCATATGATGTCTGAATCTCATTTTATGGATGAAAATAAGTAGTGTTGTCATTATGATGGGTCGACCGATGGCCTCAATGTTTGGCGCTTAATGTTTGACTTTCCCATCTAGAACTGCCGTCCATTGTGGCTTTAGCGACTTATTCAGATTATCCATAAAGAAAATCATAGAATTGAGCCTATATCACCACTAAAAGTGAAAGTCTTTCATTGCGCCTTACGGCTTTGCAGCGTTATTCAATGTAAATTGCCTTTTTTTGCGCGATAACCTGTACCAAACTGAAAGTTTTCTGTAATTATCTTTTTTGCTTTGTTATACTGCCGTTCATGGAATATATCCCTTTCCTCTTAGGCAAAATGTCAGCATAGAATGACATGCCTCTGCGACCTTACCCAATCAAGCAGGAGTTGTTATGGACGTTCATGAATACGAAAATGCTTATTACCAAGTAAAAGACGATGTATTGACATCTTTACCTGTAGAAAGCGAAGAAGAAGTGATCTTGGCTTAATCGATAGCGATCAGTCAGGCGGTACTTATGAGTGGGAAGTAACAAGCAAGCATATTAAAATAGCAACCTTAGGGTTGCTATTTTTTTGCTTGAAATTGGTATTGTTGAAAGTATGGCAACTTGTTCGCGGTGAAAGCTAGAATGAGGGTTAACCGTTAACCTTGCGCTTTTCTGGCATAAACTCGACGATAATCCACTTAGTGCCAATCTTGTGTAGACGTATGGTCCTGTCATCAATCCATGGCTGACCACCTTTAAGGCCTTTCATTTTGACCACCACAATGACGTCTTTGGTAAATTTGCGGAAGAAGTCGATATCGATATCATCAATTTCCATTTCAACATTGGTCATCGATAGGCCGAGCATATTACGCTGTACAGCTGTGGCAATATGGTAATGGGTGAGCACTTGTTTAATGGGGTCGTTAACGTATTGTTTGGCTTGTTCAACATTGCGATCAACATAAATCGCTTTGAAAAAGCCTAAGCTCACTTCTTCTGGTGATAACAAATGTTGCTTTTCTGTAGCGGAGTCGCTACAACCAAAGATAAACAACAGGGACATAAAAAATAATGTTCGCATAATTTTTTTTTATTGGTATTTGTTGTGAGTATCGCGATTTTAGCCGTAATGTACAAGTCTTGTTGTTATTCGCGGTTGAGAGTGAAAAGTCTTGACTCAAATCTAGAATGTGTGGCATATAGTTAGTGTGCATTTCAAAAGGTTATCCACAAAAACTGTGGAAAACTATGTTGAAGACTTCAGTGGTTCTTTGTAACTTACTGATATGCATTTATTTTTATAAATGGTTAAAAAGTGACGCTTTTTATTTTTGGGTGATTTTTCACTTTCACTTGTGGATATTTTTCATTATTTACTCACCTTATTCACACCGCATCATTCGTCTTGCCCCATATTTTTACTGCTTATTTTGCAATTTAGGCATTTTTATAGCGCTATTATTGCAGTCAATCGCTTTGATCAAGCGAAATTTAAGCATAAAAAAGCACCGGTAATGACCAGTGCTTTTAATGTGTCACGTTATGCAGATTTAGCCGTGTTAGCCTTTGGCTGCATCGTTCTGTGATGCTTGGATTGCAGTTAAAGCGATAGTGTAGACGATGTCATCGACTAAAGCACCGCGAGACAAGTCGTTCACAGGCTTACGCATCCCTTGCAGCATTGGACCAATACTGATCAGATCAGCGCTGCGCTGTACTGCTTTATAAGTTGTGTTACCTGTATTAAGGTCTGGGAACACAAAAACAGTGGCTTGACCAGCGACAGGGCTGTTAGGTGCCTTAGAGCGAGCAACGTTTGGCATGACAGCTGCGTCGTATTGTAATGGACCATCAATGATCAGATCTGGGCGTTTTTCTTTGGCGATACGGGTCGCTTCACGCACTTTATCCACATCTGAACCTGTACCTGAGGTACCCGTTGAGTAGCTGATCATCGCAACTCTTGGCTCAATTCCAAAAGCTTTTGCCGATTCTGCCGATTGGATAGCGATATCAGCTAACTGCTCAGCATTGGGATCTGGGTTAATCGCACAGTCACCGTAAATAAGCACTTGATCTGGCATTAACATAAAGAAGATGGACGAAACTAAGTTGGAGCCTGGTGCCGTTTTGATTAATTGCAGTGGTGGACGAATGGTATTCGCCGTAGTGTTCACCGCACCAGATACGATACCATCGACTTCATTTTGCGCCAGCATCATAGTGCCAAGCACCATGTTATCTTCCAGTTGCTCTCTGGCAACAACTTCAGTCAAGCCTTTGCTGCGACGTAGTTCCAACATAGGTTCGACGTAACGATCGCGTACATCTTCTGGATCAATAATCACCACGCCTTCGCCAAGCACGACACCTTGCTGGGCAGCAATACGCAAAATGTCATCTCTTTTACCTAAAAGCACACAGCGAGCGATACCGCGTTCAGCACAAATTGCTGCTGCTTTAATGGTACGCGGCTCATCACCTTCTGGTAGCACGACTGTCTTGTGCGCAGCGCGTGCCAGTTCAGTGAGTTTGTAACGGAATGCTGGTGGTGACAGGCGATGTTCACGGGGTGAGTTTTTAGTGACGCTTTCGATCCAAGTTTGGTCAATATGGCTGGCCACATAATCTTGCACGAGATCGATACGGACGGCATCATCAACGGGAACTTCGTGGTCGAAACGTTGAAGGTTGAGCGAGGTTTGCCAAGTGTTACTGTCGATTAAGAAAACAGGCAAACCTGTTTCAAAAGCTTGTTCACACAGTTTAAGAATTTCAGGCTCTGGTTCGTAGCTACCCGTTAGCAGTAAGGCACCAATTTTCACACCGTTCATCGCAGCAAGGCAGGCTGATACGATGACATCTGAGCGATCGCCTGAGGTCACGAGCAGTGAGTCAGTTTTGATATGGTTGACCATATTCGGGATGCTGCGCGCGCAAAATGTCACTTTACGCAGACGGCGGGTATGCATTTCGCCAGCATTCAGAATGCGTGCGCTTAAATGCTTCGCCAGATCCGATGCTCGTGGTGCGATAAGATCAAGATTGTAGGGCACGCTGCCTAAGATCCGCAGTGGACTCTTACCTGGCAGTTGGAACATGCTGGCTGCGTCAGAGCGCTGAACACCATGATGATCAAATACTTCTGATAAATCAGGGCGAGCGCGGCCTTCATCATCAACAGGTGCTCCAATCTTGTTAATGACAGCGCCGATCAAGCGTTTGTTCTTTTTCCCGCCCCATGAGTTGTAGGTGATTTCGAGGCGGTTCATTAACTCTGTCGGGGTATCACTACCTGGTGTGGCAATAAAAATGACGTCGGCATCCATGGCTTTAGCGATAGCATAGTTCACGTCATCGGCGAAAGGGTGGTTACGTGTAGGCACTAAACCTTCGACAATCAAAGTTTCCGTATTGCTGGCGCAATCGGCCGTACGGGCAATGATTTGCTCCATTAGTACGTCTGTTTGGTCGGCACGAACTAAGGCTTCTGCATGAGCCATGCCGAAGGGTTCTAAGGGATTTACCGTTGGTGATTTGCTCAGAATAGTGGTTGAACGTTCTGGGCCATTATCGTTAGGTCTAAGTTGGGAGATCGGCTTAAAGAATTGAACCTTAACCCCGTGGCGCTCGAGTGCGCGAACCATCCCAAGGCTTAGGGAGGTCAGGCCGACTCCAGTACCAATGGGGACTAACATAATATTACGAGACATAAAAACCTCTAGTTTCGATGTTTTTTGGCAGAATAGTTTCTGCAAATTTGCTTGTGAGTTCGGCGAAGTAAAGTTTAAAGCCGTTTGGGTGAGCAAACGGCTTATCTTTTTTATTTGTTGATAAGTTTAATGGCGTCCTCGGCGATCACCCATTCTTCGTTTGTTGGGATCACCATGGCAATCGTACCTTTATCTTGAGTGATGATGCCTTTCTTACCGAAACGTGCTGCTTTGTTGCGCTCGCTATCGACATGGAAATTAAATATTTCCAGCATGTTGAGTACTTTTTCTCGAATTACATCTGAGTTTTCACCAATGCCACCGGTGAAGATTACTGCATCTAAACGGCCCAGTGGCACAGTGTAAGAGGCGATGTACTTCGCTAAACGGTAGCAGAAAATTTCTAAGGCTAATGTCGCGCCTTTATGGCCGTCAGCGTAGCCTTCTTCGATACCGCGGCAATCGTTGGTGAGCTCGGAGATACCCAGCAGACCACTTTGCTTATTCATTAGGTTATTGACTTCTTCTAAGGTGTAGCCGAGTTGATTGACTAAGTGATAGATAATTGAAGGATCAAGATCGCCACAACGTGTGCCCATGACCAAACCTTCTAATGGGGTTAAGCCCATAGATGTATCGACGCTTTTGCCGCCTTTGATCGCCGTCACTGATGCGCCATTTCCGAGGTGAGCGCAGATAACGTTCGTTTCTTCAATAGGCTTGTTGAGCATTTTTGCTGCTTCACGGCTAACAAATAAATGACTCGTGCCATGCATACCATAACGACGAATACCGTGTTCGCGGTATAACTTGTAAGGTAAAGCATAGACATAAGCTCTGTCTGGCATACTTTGGTGGAAAGCGGTATCAAATACAGCAACCTGAGGTAATTTAGGGAAAGAGGCTATTGCAGCGCGAATACCGATAAGGTGAGCAGGATTATGCAGTGGTGCTAAGGATGCACAATCTTCAATACCTTTTATCACGCTCTCATCAATGATCACTGAACGAGTGAATTTTTCACCGCCGTGAACGATACGATGTCCAACCGCTTGAATTTTTGCAGCTAATTCAGGTAGTTCTGCAAGAATTTTATTAACGATGTATTCAACGGCTTCACGGTGAGCTGTAAACGCACCTAAAGTAGCTTCATGTTTTTCGCCGTTGATTTTCCATTTAATGCGAGAGTCTTCTAAACCAAAACATTCAGCTAAGCCAGAAATTTGGTCATCACCTGTTTGCGCGTCAATGACGGCAAATTTAAGAGAAGAGCTACCGCAATTGAGAACTAAAACTAGTGTATTTGACATGTGTAAACCCTTTACCATTGTGGTTAGTATAACGATTCAAAATAATTTGCAACTACTGCATTTTCACCATAACAGTCTTGGGATGATTCGCCAGATTATGCTATGGTAATAGCTGTATTCCATTATAGTTGGTATCTAAAATTGAGTATTAAGATCCTCAACATCTTAGGTGATGGTCATCAATATATGAAGACTTGGCCTCTGGTTAGACAACTGGGTTTTTATTTTCCTGAGTATCGGGTCGTCCGAGCAACTCAGTTAGCCATACTGGTGATGCCAGTGCTGGCGTTTTTTGCGAGCATAAGCCAGTTGTATATTCACGGTTGGGCTTTTTTGCCTCAAGCAGTCACTCTTGGGTTGTTTTTTATCAGCTTACCGCTTCAGGGACTGCTGTGGTTAGGTTGGCGAGCGCGCCATCCTTTACCGTTAACACTATTTGACTGGAGTAACCAGTTGAGTGCAAAGTTGTCGTCCATGGGGATCAATTGCCACACATTAGGGGCTAAAGCCTGTTACCTCGATATGGCACTGATTTTAAAAATAGCTTTTGATCGTTTAGATGCAAGTTATTGGGAAGAACTTTAGGCTATTGCCGTTATTATCCCTTTTGGCGCTCTGTCACTGTGGATCAATAAATCACGTTGATCCCTTGCTGGACAAAAACCGCTTTGATCTTTTCCATGGTTTCTCTGCTCGGGGGTGAAATACCATCCAGTTGATAGTTTTCTCCCATGGCTTCCCACTTGTGTTTACCTAATTCGTGATAGGGTAGTAGTTCTACCTTTTCAATGTTTTTCATGGGCTTAATAAACTCGGCCAGTTGTAATGCCGATGCTTCATCGTCGGTAAATCCACCCACTACGACATAACGTATCCACGTTGCTTGATTGCGTTTTGCTAAATATTGCGCAAATTGCAGTGTTCTATGGTTGCTCACTTTAGTTAACTCAATATGTTTTTCATCATTCATGTGTTTGATGTCAAGCAAGACCAAGTTTGTGTTGTCGAGTAACTCATCAATCACTGGTGTGTACTTACGTACAAAACCATTAGTATCTAAGCAGGTATGAATACCTTCTTTTTTACAGGCTTTGAATAATTCGGCAACGAATTCGGCCTGCAACATGGCTTCACCACCGCTGGCAGTGACACCGCCATTGCTGGCATCAAGAAAAGGTCGATAGCTAATGATTTGACTCATTAACTCATCGACCTGAACTTCTTTGCCACCATCAAGATCCCAGGTGTCGCGGTTGTGGCAATATTGGCAGCGCATTAAACAACCTTGCATAAAGGTGATGAACCGTATGCCAGGGCCATCTACTGTGCCAAAGGATTCCACTGAGTGGATCCGACCGATAACTGCCATTGTGACTCCTGTTAAAATAAGTGAGGCTGTAGCACAGAGTACTGCAGCCTTGGCTAATGCCGCTTATAGACCTTTAGTGAACGTACGCGTGATCACATCTTGTTGTTGCTCTGGTGTCAGTGAATTAAAGCGCACTGCGTAGCCAGAAACACGGATGGTCAGTTGTGGATACTTTTCTGGGTGCTTAACGGCATCTTCGAGCATCTCACGGTTCATCACGTTGACGTTCAAGTGCTGACCACCTTCTTTGCTGTCATTATGGTCGAAGTATCCGTCCATTAATGCCGCTAAGTTGGTACGGCGAGCATCATCATCTTTACCCAGTGCATTTGGCACAATCGAGAAGGTATAAGAAATACCATCTTGAGCGTGGGCAAACGGTAGTTTTGCCACTGAAGTTAAAGAAGCGATTGCGCCTTTTTCATCACGGCCATGCATAGGGTTTGCACCCGGTGCAAATGGCGCACCTGAACGACGACCATCTGGCGTGTTACCCGTTTTCTTACCATAAACTACGTTTGAGGTAATGGTTAGGATTGACTGTGTTGGTACTGCATTACGGTACATTTTACGACTGCGGATCTTGGTCATAAAGCGTTCAACCAAATCACAGGCAATATCGTCAACACGTGGGTCGTTGTTACCAAATTTCGGATAGTCACCACTGATTTCAAAATCGACTGCAATACCATTTTCGTCACGAATGGGTTTTACAGTGCCGTATTTGATTGCAGACAGTGAATCGGCAGCGATCGATAAACCTGCAATACCACAAGCCATGGTACGACGTACGTCTCTATCGTGCAGTGCCATTAGCGCTGCTTCATAGGAATATTTGTCGTGCATGTAGTGAATAGCGTTCAATGATGTGACATATTGGGTGGCTAACCAATCCATTAAACCATCAAGACGATTCATTACGTCATCAAAGTTCAGTACGTCATCAGTGATGCGATCGGCAACCGGCGCAATTTGGATTTTCAGTTTTTCGTCAACACCACCGTTGATCGCATATAACATGGTTTTAGCCAAGTTAGCACGGGCACCGAAGAACTGCATGTGTTTGCCGACAACCATAGGGCTGACACAACAGGCGATAGCATAGTCGTCTGATTCAAAATCAGGACGCATTAAGTCATCGTTTTCGTATTGAATTGAGCTAGTGTCGATAGACACTTTTGCAGCATATTTTTTGAAACCGATAGGTAACTTATCTGACCACAATACTGTGATGTTTGGCTCTGGACTTGGACCCATAGTGTAAAGGGTGTTCAAGAAACGGAAGCTTGATTTTGTCACTAACGTACGGCCATCTAAGCCCATGCCGGCGATTGATTCAGTCGCCCAAATTGGGTCGCCAGAGAACAACTCATCGTAGTCTGGAGTACGAAGGAAACGTACCATACGCAGTTTCATTACAAAATGATCGACCATTTCTTGAGCTTGTTGCTCAGTTAATGTGCCATTTTTAAGGTCGCGTTCGATATAAACATCGAGGAACGAAGACGTGCGCCCTAATGACATCGCCGCGCCATTTTGGCTCTTCACTGCCGCTAAATAGCCGAAGTAAGTCCATTGGATTGCTTCTTGTGCATTAGTCGCGGGAAGAGAAATATCGAAACCGTATTTGGCTGCCATTTTTTTCATTTGGCCTAGCGCACGGTGTTGTTCGGCAATTTCTTCACGTAATTGGATAACACTCGATAATTCTTCACCCACTTCTAGCTGTGCTTGCAGTGAGCCAAATTGGGCAAACTTATCTTTCATCAGATAATCGATGCCGTAAAGTGCGACTCGGCGATAGTCACCGATGATACGACCACGACCATAGGCATCGGGTAAGCCTGTTAACACACCCGATTTACGGCAAGCCATAATCTCAGGCGTATAAACGTCAAACACACCTTGGTTGTGGGTTTTGCGTAGTTCAGAATAGATGTATTTTACATCTTCATCTAATACTCTGTCGTAGGCAGCGCATGAGCTTTCTACCATACGAATACCACCGTTAGGCAACATAGCGCGCTTTAGCGGTGCATCAGTTTGTAAGCCAACGATAGTTTCTAATTCTTTGTTGATGTAGCCTGCATCGTGGGAAGTGATGGTTGAAACCATCTTAGTATCAAAATCAACAGGCGCGTGGGTGCGGTTTTCCTGTTTGATGCCTTCCATCACTTTGTCCCACAGTGTTGTGGTCGCTTCGGTGGCACCGGCTAAGAAAGACTCGTCACCTTCGAAAGGCGTGTAGTTTTGTTGAATAAAGTCACGTACATTGACTTCAGATTTCCAATCACCTGGTGTGAAACCTTCCCATGCGTTGGCAAACAGTTCAGTTTTGTCGGTCATCGTACTAATACCTTCTGGTTGAGATAAAGGTTATTGGCGATCAGCGTGAAGCAATGCTGAGTATAAGCCAATAGCTAATTCCTGAAATAAAGCTCCCTTCATGATGACGCCCTATGATGGGAACTGGATTTTGAAGCGCATGTTACTATTATAAACGTTGCCACTTCAAAAGTTTGTTTATTGAAACCCGATAAGATGACAAATATTCGTTTGCGCTGATTATCAGGCATTGAAAATTTTTAAAAAAATTGGTAAGACCAATTACCCGCAAGCATTTTAGCATAGGTCTGAGGTTACCGCATCTTTATCAAGACAGTTTGCCAATATGAACTGCCAAATTTGTTACCGAGGTAGCATTTTTTTTGCCACAACAGGGAATACGGCACGCTTTTTACTTGGTGTGACATTTGAACCCCATTGTTTCTTAAATTAGACTGCCTATTAATGTTCTCATTCCTGTCTACCTATACGAGGATAAATCTATCCTCGTATAGGTAGATTTTGATTGGTGGGCGTCACTGCTCGATAACGGGAGCTGTCGCAGTAGGTGCAAGGGTTATGATTTTAAAAGTAGATTCGACGTTATCTTTTTGTATTTATTTGTTTTTATTCGCTAATGTTAGTGCCTATTTAGGAGGCGGCATGTCATAAATCCATCAAATAAAGCATGCAATGCTTAAATTATTCAGGAAGGGTTACATTTTAGCTAAATATGGTAGTTTGCTATGGTCCAAGTCACTTGTTACTGGCTGTTGGACTAAACTGTAAAGCTAAAGTATGGGTGAGAGTGGGCTCAATTTAATGGATACAGAGATACGCGCGTCAAGTTATTGGTTATTTAATCTGTCCTTGCTAAGGTTGACTTGAATCTATCGTGTATTAATTTGAGCGTTAGTTTGCTAAATATGAGATGAAAACGTGCAGGATATGCATTGTCTACCATCTTAATTAAGCCACATTGTCGCGATGAAAACTGGGCGGGTAGGTCAATTAACCTTTTTAATTCATAGTTTTCACATTTTGGGTGTGAATGGCATCACGATTTACTCATTAAGGCTTCACTGTTACTGCGGTTTGTATGATAAAAAGCGTGTCTTTCATGATCGTTCATTTATGCTAATCATCTCAAATATGTGGATAGGGCGTGGATAGGCGTCATTGCGCAGCAAGAGATACTTATGTTACTAATTCAAGTTAGTTTGTCAGACCATGGGGTTACAAGATGAAAGACACACATTCCGCGCCTGCTGTTTCAGTAGGTAGTCATAGCAATGTTGCGCCACAAATATCTTCAAATCTTAGCTGTTACCACCAAGCTGAGATTTATGGCAGAAGCAAGGTTATTAAAGCACCATGGCAATCTTTTGGCTTATCGGTCTTTGCCGGTGCGTTTATTGCTTTAGCCTTTGTTTTTTACATTACAGTGACTACGGGTGCCGGTGACAGCGCTTGGGGGTTGGTTCGTCTTGTTGGAGGCTTAGCGTTTAGCTTGGGGCTCATTCTGGTGGTTATTTGTGGTGGTGAATTATTTACCAGTTCGGTATTGAGCAGTGTCGCGTGGGCAGAAAAACAGGTCACTGGTAGCGAATTACTTAAATGTTGGTTCAGGGTTTATCTTGGGAATCTTGTTGGTGCATTGTTGATGGTTGGTCTCATTATGGCCGCTGGTATGCATCATCTCGATGGTGGTCAATGGGGGTTAAATGCTCTTAAGGTGTCACAACACAAGCTTCATCATACCTGGATACAGGCATTCAGCTTAGGCTTATTGTGTAATATGCTGGTTTGTCTTGGAATTTGGATGACATTTGCGAGTCGTGAATCGTTAACTAAGGCAATATTATTAATTTTGCCCGTTGCCATGTTTGTGAGTAGTGGCTTTGAGCATAGTATCGCGAACTTGTTTATGGTGCCCTTGGGGATCACTATTCAATCTTTTGCCAGTCCTGAATTTTTTTCAACCCTAGGGGTTACACAAGAGCAGTTTTCTGACTTAACAGTGGTTAATTTTGTATTGCATAACTTAATCCCTGTAACACTTGGCAACATTGTTGGCGGTAGCGTGATTGTTGGGCTTGGTTACTGGTGGATTGAACGAGGACAAATTACATTACCTGATCCATATAACTCCAAACAAGCACATTTTTTCGCCTCTCCATTAAGAACTGACAAGGCGAAGAAAACTTCAGATCAAAAATGAGAAAAATCTATCCAGGGTTGCGCAGGGATAGTCAGTGATAACCTTACGCTGAAAACCCAATACTCCTAAATGCCGTTCACTTAAGTGAGCGGCATTTTTATTGCTAGCCATTATCGCGGCATTCCTATGAGTTTACCGCATTGCGTGAAATGCCCCGAACTTCAGGTAGGGTATGAATGGCGCAAGCAGTGAAACGGCTTAAGTGAGTGTGAAGCATAAAGACACAGTGCCAACCTGTGCGGCAAGGCCTGTTAGCAGTCGTTGCCCGATGCTATCCTCAAAAGATGACCATTACTAAGACGTTAAAAGTTAGCGTTAAGGACAGCCACTCATACGCTCTGAGCAAACTCAGTCACTGTGCTATAAAAAAGCGGCGAACGTTTATGTCTGATTATGACTTGCAAAAATATACCAATGGCTCTGGTAAAGAATTCGCCCTGCATAGCCAAACTATTCAGGAAATGTCAAAAGGGTATGTAACACCCAGGAAACAGTTTAAAAAATTCGCTTAAATTGGCGCAAATCTAGAGGCGCTAAGCGTTCACTCGGATGGGTGCCATTCAAAACGGGTGCTGCAAGCTGCGTCAAGAACGGTCAAATTGATTTTAAT
>JBOFUF010000201.1:0-14601 GCA_051652445.1 Shewanella sp. | reverse complement strand
AGCTTTTCACATACTTGGATATAGCTCTCGTAACCGAGCACCATAAAACAGGTATGGGAGAAGTTTTCCAGTTGAGCAGCAACCGCCGCCTTCACTTTAGGATGAAGGTGACCCGTATTGAGCACGGCAATCCCCCCCGCAAAATCGATAAACTCGCGCCCTTCAACATCCCACACCGTTGCATTTTCAGCGCGGGCGGTAAAAATAGGGTGAATTTGCCCGACACCACCCGCAACTGCGGCTTGGCGACGTGCCATCAATGAATTATTGGTTGTTGTTGTCATTTAGTGTTCCTCACTCGCCAAATCGGGCCGTATTAAACGGACATACAGATGTATTTGATTTCTAAATATTCTTCGATGCCGAATTTAGAACCTTCGCGGCCAAGCCCTGAGGATTTCATCCCGCCAAAGGGCGCAACTTCCGTCGAAATTAAGCCAGTGTTGACCCCAACCATGCCATATTCCAAGGCTTCGGCAACTTTCCACACCAGCGAAATATCGCGGCCATAGAAATAGGCTGCAAGGCCAAATTCAGTATCATTAGCTTGTTTAATCACATCGTCGACATCGCTGAATTTAAACAGTGGCGCGAGTGGACCAAAGGTTTCTTCGCGGGCAACCCGCATGCTTTTATCAACATTAGTGAGCACGGTGGGCTCAAAAAAATTACCGCCAAGGCTGTGGACTTTACCGCCTGCGAGCACAGAGGCGCCTTTTTCAATAGCATCGATAAGATGACTTTGGACTTTCTCGACCGCGGCAGCATTGATCAGTGGGCCAGTCGTGACGCCCTCGTTGATACCCTCCCCGACCTTAAGCTTGCCCACTGCTGCGCTGAGTTTTAAGGCGAACTCGTCGTATACGCCATCTTGCACATAAATGCGGTTAGCGCAGACACAGGTTTGGCCAGCATTACGGTACTTAGCGATCATGGCGCCTTCGACGGCCGCATCAATATTGGCATCGTTAAATACGATAAATGGCGCATTGCCGCCTAATTCTAAAGACAATTTTTTAAGTGTTGGTGCGCATTGCTCCATCAACTTAATGCCGACATTCGTCGAACCAGTAAAAGACAGCTTACGCACAATCGGGTTGCTGCACATTTCATGGCCAATCGCGATGGCATCGCCCGTCACCACACTGAACACCCCAGCCGGAATGCCCGCGCGGTCGGCAAGTTCAGCCAAGGCTAATGCGGTGAACGGCGTTTGCGGGGCAGGCTTGACCACCATAGTACAACCCGCCGCTAAAGCCGGCGCCGCTTTACGGGTGATCATTGCCGCGGGGAAGTTCCACGGCGTTATCGCCGCCGTCACGCCAACCGGTTGCTTGATCACCATTAAGCGTTTATCCGCTTGATGCCCAGGAATAGTATCGCCATAGATACGTTTCGCTTCTTCGGCAAACCACTCGATAAACGAAGCGGCATAGGTGACTTCACCTTTCGCTTCTGCCAGTGGTTTACCCTGCTCAGTCGTCATCAGCAATGCTAAGTCATCACTGTTTTCATTGAGTAATTCAAACCAGCGCCTTAACTTAGCCCCACGTTCTTTAGCCGTCAGTGCTCGCCATGCAGGCAGTGCAGCTTCCGCCGCCTTAATCGCAACTTGGGTTTCGACTTGGCCCATCACAGGCACGCTCGCAATCACCACGCCTGTGGCAGGATTAAGGATAGCCACCGTCTCTTTAGACTTAGCATCACACCACAGACCGTTGATATAGCATTGTTGACGCAGCAAACTCGGATCTTTTAACAACACCAGCACGTCCTCGCATTAATGGGGCAATCGCTTGCCTCGAATGAAAATAAGTGAAACAGACTAGACGCCTAGCTTGTCTCTCAAGGTGTAATACCAAGCGCCTATAGCACTAAAAGGGACGCGCAGTGCGTGGCCACCTGGGAAAGGATAATGCGGCAGTGACGCAAAGGCATCGAAGCGCTTGGCTTGGCCACACAGCATTTCAGCCAATAACTTACCTGCCAGATGGGTATAAGTGACACCATGTCCACTACAACCCTGTGAATAATATATATTTTTACCGATACGCCCAACCTGTGGCAGGCGCGACAATGTCAGTAAGAAGTTACCCGTCCACGCATAATCAATTTTCACATCTTTTAATTGCGGGAAGGTTTTGAGCATATTCGGAATAATGATTGACTTGATATCCGCCGGATCGCGAGCACCATAGACTACGCCGCCGCCGTAAATCATCCGCTTGTCGCCAGACAGTCGGAAATAATCGAGCAGATAATTACAGTCTTCAACGCAGTAATCCTGTGGTAATAAGCTCGCCGCCAGATCGTCACTCAAAGGCTCTGTGGTAATCACTTGCGTGCCGCAGGGCATCGATTTTGCCTGCAGCTCTGGCATTAACTTACCTAAATAAGCGTTTCCTGCCACAACCACAAATTTGGTTTTGACACTGCCCTGTGCCGTATGTACCACAGGGCTATCGCCTTCATCGACACTGAGCACCGCAGAATCTTCATAAATCTTACCACCAAGGGATTCAACCGCACGCGCTTCACCGAGCGCTAAGTTAAGCGGGTGAATATGGCCGCCGCTTTTATCAAGCAGACCACCGACATAGCGCTCAGTATTTACCACAGCGCGAATGTCTTTGGCATCGAGAAGTTCGAGCTGGTTAGCATGACCATGACTTTCCCACAGCTGCTTTTGATGGCGCAGATGGCCCATTTGTTTTTCGTTCATCGCGGCAAACACGCCGCCCTCTTTTAGATCGCATTGAATATTATACTTAGCAATCCGATCGCGGATGATTTGTCCGCCCTCAAAGGCCATTTGACCAAAGAGTTTACCTTGTTCTTTACCGACTGTTTTTTCAATCGTATCAATGTCACGGCTATAACTATTGACGATTTGTCCGCCATTACGGCCCGAGGCGCCCCAGCCAATGCGCGCGGCTTCTAACACCACCACACTCATGCCAGACTCTAATAAATGCAACGCGGCAGAAAGGCCGGTATAACCTGCGCCAATCACACAAACATCGGCTTCAATCGTTTCCTGTAGACGGGGACGCTCAACCTTATCGTTGGCCGATGCCGCATAATATGATCCCGCGTGAGCTATGGCAGACATGTTGTATCCTTGAATTCTAATGTTCATTATTTTAAACAGTCATCACATCCTACACTTTCATAAAACCAAACTCTAGCCAGAAAAGTGCAATAATTTACATGTTGTTAAATATTTCAAACAGCCAAGCATGTACTGATTTCAAAGTGCCTAAAAATAATGGCCACTCAAAGAAAACAGTCAATCAGGATTCATCCTAGGTAGCATGACTCTGCTCGTCAGAGTCATGTGATATGCACCTTAATTAACGGACATTTTATCTCGCTTTTCCGCCCTGACTGCCATATACCAAGCAAGGAAGGCAATGAAGGATACACACAAAATAATCAAGGTGGCTAACGCGTTAATCTTAGGGGATACCCCTAAGCGTACCGAGGAAAACACCACCATGGGCAGCGTTGTTGCCCCCGGTCCAGAGGTAAAGCTGGCAATCACTAAATCATCTAGAGATAAGCTAAAAGACAATAACCAACCCGCCATCAGTGCCGGCGAAATCATCGGAACTGTGATCAAAAAGAAAGTCTTGAGCGGTGTGGCGCCTAAATCCATTGCGGCCTCTTCAATTGACCTGTCTAACTCACCCAATCTTGATGACACCACCACGGCGACATACGCCGCGCAGAAGGTAGAGTGCGCAATCCAGACTGTCATCATGCCACGCTCCCTTGGCCAACCAAACGTATCCGCCATATGCACAAATAATAACAGCAATGACAAACCCGTGATCACCTCAGGCATCACCAGCGGTGCGGTGATCATGTTCGATAAGGTCATTTTTGCCCACGAACGTTTAAAGCGCGTCATCACAAAGGCTGCCATAGTGCCGATAATAACCGCCATAGTGGAGCTATAAAACGCAATCCGTAAACTGGTCCAAACCGCATCCAATATTTGTTGATCGGCAAATAGTTCCCCATACCATTTTGGTGAAAATCCCCCCCATACCGTGACTAACTTAGATTCATTAAATGAATAAATCACTAAGATCAGCATAGGGGCGTATAAGAAAATGAACCCAAGCCATAGCATTACATAAGAGAAACTGAGTTTTTTCATAAATCTTTCTCCAAGGTACGCGCTTGATAGCGATGGAATAAGGTGATCGGAATAATCAATAGAGCCAGCATCACAATGGCTAATGAAGACGCCACCGGCCAATCACGGTTATTGAAGAACTCTTGCCATAACACTTTACCTATCATGATGGTATCTGGGCCACCGAGTAATTCGGGAATAACAAACTCACCGACAACCGGAATAAACACCAGCATGGAACCCGCGATGACGCCGCTTTTCGATAGCGGGAAACTAATTTTCCAGAAGGTATTAAACTGACTCGACCCTAAATCCGATGCGGCCTCCACTAAACTCATATCCATTTTTACTAAGGTGGCGTATAGCGGCAGGATCATAAACGGTAAATAGGCATAAATGATGCCGATATAGACAGCAGTATTGGTGTTCAAAATTTGTATGGGTTCAGCAATAATACCCAACCACATCAATGTACTATTAATAATCCCAGTATTACTTAATAGCCCCATCCAGGCGTAAATTCGGATTAAAAAGGAGGTCCATGATGGCAACATCACCAGTAATAGCAGCACTGTTTGCATCCGCGCAGGAGCACGAGCAATCGCATAAGCCATAGGGTAGCCAATAATTAAGCAGCCAATGGTGGCGAACAGTGCCATCTTCAACGAACTGAGATAAGCGATGTAATACAAGGAATCATCTAGCAACATCAGATAGTTGCTTAGATGCAGAAACACACTCAACATATCATCAGCATATTGAAATGTCGCTTCATAGGGCGGGATTGCAATCGCCGCAGTTGAAAAACTAATTTTCAGCACAATGGCAAAGGGCAATGCAAAAAACAGCAGTAACCACAGATAGGGAAAGCCTATGGTCAAAAAGCGCGCTTTAAACCAAGCTATTTTGGTCGGTTTTTTCATGATCGCAACACCACGCCACTGGTGTCCTCCCAACTGATAAACACTTCGTCATCCCATGTAGCATGGTCCGCACGGCGCTCGCGGTTTGTCATACTGCACTGTACAATTTGGCCATTTTCTAAGCGAATGTAATACACTGAAATACCGCCTAAATAAGCGATATCATGTACGATTCCCTTAGCCCAATTGTATTGCCCCTCGGGTTTTTCACGGCTAATAATGGTCTTTTCTGGCCTTACGGCTAACCACACATGCTTATCTTCAACGTTAGTCGTTACGCCATAACCCACATAAAAGGATTGTGTCAACGCCTTAGCTTTGATGATCACATGATCGACTTCATCGACCTCTATTTCGCCACTAAATAAGTTTACCGAACCAATAAATTCGGCAATCATGCGGCTATTAGGACTTTCATAAATATCCATAGGAGAACCGGTTTGGGCTATCCAACCGTCGCTCATGATCGAAATACGGCCAGCCATGGTCATGGCTTCTTCCTGATCATGGGTCACCATCACGCAAGTCACGCCTACACGCTCAAGAATTTCAACCACTTCTAACTGCATTTGGGTACGCAGTTTTTTGTCCAATGCGCCCATAGGCTCATCGAGCAGTAATAATTTAGGTCGTTTGGCCAGTGAACGGGCCAATGCCACACGCTGACGCTGACCGCCGGATAACTGATGTGGCTTACGTTTACCGTATTGCTCCATATGCACGAGTTTCAGCATATCTTGCACACGTTGTTCAATTTCCGCTTTAGGTAACTTATCTTGCTGCAAGCCAAAGGCGATATTTTGCGCCACTGTCATGTGGGGAAAGAGTGCATAGGACTGGAACATCATATTGATAGGACGTTCATAAGGGGGTAAATCGGTAATATCTTCGCCATCAAGAAAAATACGCCCAGAGGTGGGCTTCTCAAATCCCGCGAGCATACGCAATAGTGTCGACTTGCCAGATCCCGAACCGCCAAGTAAGGCAAAGATTTCACCTTTATTAATGGTTAACGACACGTCGTCAACGGCACGGACATCATCAAACAATTTGCTGACCCGCTCAATCTTAAGCAGTACTTTTTCTTGCGTCTTTATTGTCGGTTTATGGGTGACGCCCGAAGTGCTTGCCATAATATTTCTCCAGCCGAAGATGAGGCGTCAATTCGCTCAAACTTTGGGTTTTACACAATTGATAAATGAAACAGTTACACCAACTAGGCCCAATGCGCTATGTGAATAAACGCAGCGCATGGCTAGTAGAACGTTGCAAACTAAGGGGTAAGTGAGCCTACCCCTTAATGACTACTGCCCCGACTTCACTTTACTCCAAACACGAGTGGACACCCGTTGAATTTTTAACGAGCGGATTTCGCCAATGTAAAGTTTACTCAACACTTCTTTGGAAGGATAAATGCCCGGATCCTTGCGGACAGCTTCATCTACCAGAGGTTCGGCGAGAGTATTCGCATTGGCATAGGAAACATAATTAGAGATAGGTGCAATCACTTCAGGACGAAGGAAGTAATTGATCAGCTTATGCGCGTTGTCGTCATTAGTGGCGTCGGCCGGAATAGCCAGCATATCAAACCACAGGTTAGCGCCTTCTTTTGGGATCGAGTATCCAATCTTATTACCTTTGCCTGCTTCCTGAGCCCGTGTTCTAGCTTGTAATATGTCTCCAGAGAAGCCAAAGGCCACACAAATGTCACCGTTAGCGAGGTCAGAAATGTAGCGCGATGAATGGAAATAGGTGACGTAAGGACGAATTTTTTCCAGTAACGCCCCTGCCTTTTCATAATCTTCAGCTTTATTGCTGTTGGGATCTAAGCCTAAATAAATCATCGCTTGAGGCAATATGTCGTCGGCGGAGTCCAACAAAGCAAAACCACATTTTGATAGTTTTTCAGCATATTTAGGATTAAAAAGCAGTTCTATAGAGTCAACTGGCGCATCTTCGCCCAAGGCAGCTTTGACTTTATCTATGTTGTAACCAATACCATTGGTACCCCATAAATAAGGCACCGCATATTTATTGCCCGGGTCCGCTTTTTCCAGCAGTTTCATTAATTCCGGATCAAGGTTTTTAAAATTGGTAAGCTTAGTGCGATCTAAAGGCTTAAATGCCCCTGCGATGATTTGCTTAGCAAGAAAATGATTCGACGGAACGACAATGTCGTAACCACTACGCCCTGACAATAGCTTAGCTTCGACCACTTCGTTACTGTCAAATACATCATAAATAACCCGTATTCCCGCTTCTTTCTTGAAATTGGCTAAGGTATCTGCTGCGATATAATCATTCCAATTATACATACGCACCACGTCTTCAGCTTGTACAGCAGCACTTGCTAGTGCACTTGCTGTAACCAGAGCCAAAATAGAAGTATTATTCAGTCGCTTCATGTCTTCTCCTTTGTCGGGTAGCAGAATTGCTTAACTCAACTCTGAAATTATGTCACCGCTCAATATGGCGATTATTGTTGTTATTTTCGACCAATGCGATATTTCAATACCACATCGGTAGCCTTCCACTACACGCTTCACCACATAAACAAAATGGTAATTCGACTACTGCCCTAGTTAAGCGAAAAAAACGCTGCCAACAGGCCAGCTTATCAACCAAGGCAAAACAACGAACAGGCACAGGTAGCATTACATTACGCTGACATTTCAGCGCCTACTCATGCGCACCAATCTGAAGCCTATTCCCCCAAATGGTGCATTGGACTAACATCAGGCTAGCGTGGAACAGCATTTGAGCATCAGCACAACTGCACACGCTAACCCGTTAAGTCAAATATTCTTGCTTACCATTCTTAGTCGCTATGTCTACTCACTCGGGCCAGCATTAAACGCTAAGCAGTAAAAATTCCCGTTCCCACGAACTGACCACTCGGCGGAAGTTTGCAAGCTCAGCCTGCTTAACTGCCACAAATCCCGTAGTGAATGATTCGCCTAAATATTCCTTACAGGCATCACTTTCTTCCATTGCGGCTAACGCTTCCTCTAGGGTCAACGGTAGACAATGAGTGTTATTGCTACGGCTTTCATTGGCTTTACCTTGTACGGGTGTAGACGGTTTTAACGCCTCAACCATACCGATATAGCCACACAATAAACTCGCAGCAATCGCCAAATAGCAGTTAGCGTCGGCGCCTGGGATACGGTTTTCGATACGACGGTTTTGAGGCGAAGATTCGGGGATGCGTAAACCACAGGTGCGATTTTCAATACCCCATTCCAAATTAACGGGTGCCGATGTTCCAGGTAAAAAGCGACGGAATGAGTTGGCATTGGGTGCCATCAAAGGCAATAACTCTGGAATAAATTTTTGTAAGCCTGCGATATAACTCAAAAATAGTGCGCTTTGGGTGCCATCTTCATTGGTAAAAACATTCTTGCCTGTTTGTTTGTTGATCACGCTCTGATGAATGTGCATCGCACTGCCAGGTTCATCCGTCACCGGTTTTGCCATAAATGTTGCGCATACATTGTGTTTTAACGCTGCTTCACGCAGGGTACGTTTGAAGATGAAGACCTGATCAGCCAAAGATAATGCATTACCATGGCTGAAGTTAATCTCCATCTGTGCGGGACCATCTTCATGGATGAGCGTGTCGATATCTAAACCTTGCAGCTCACACCAATCGTACATGTCTTCAAACATAGGATCATATTCATTGGCCGCATCAATAGAGAAAGACTGACGGCCCGCTTCGGGGCGACCTGAACGACCAATGGGTGGCTTAAGCGGTAGATCATGGTCATCACTGCGCAGAGTTAAATAAAATTCCATTTCAGGAGCAATAACAGGCTCCCACCCCTTTGAATCATAAAGAGATAAGACTTTTTTCAATACGTTACGTGGTGAAAGCTCAATCGGATTTCCCATTCTGTCATAGCAATCGTGGATAACCTGAGCAGTGGCTTCAATGGTCCAAGGCAGCATAAAGACCGCGTTTTCATCGGGTACACAAACAAAATCGATATCGGCTGCATCGAGCAAACTGTAATAAATCTCTTCGTCAATAACATCACCGGTCACGGTTTGTAACAGCACGCATTCGGGCAAACGCATGCCTTTTTCATCGAGAAACTTATCGACGGGGGCAATTTTACCGCGGGCGATGCCAGTCATATCACTGATAACACATTCGACTTCTGTGACTTTTCGTTCTTTTAAAAAAGTGATTAGTTTATTCATTATTATTTCACTCGAGTTGTCGCCCTACGTCGGCATGCATCACCGAAGGCATTGAAAATAGAAAGGTAAAATGGATTTTCACTTACCTTCCACTCTGGATGCCACTGCACACCAAGGGCAAATTCTTTAGTACCTATTACGGAGAAAGCCTCCACTAACCCATCAGGAGCATAAGCTTCTGGCCGCAACCCAACACCCAGACGCGCCACGCCTTGAGTATGTACAGAGTTAATCTCTGCAAAGTTACGGCCCCAAGCCTCGTAAATAAGTCCCCCAGGTTCAACAGTAATGCTGTGAGCAGCCCCATATTGCACCTCTAAGGATGCGGTTTTATCTTCTCGATGTTCAATAAAACCATCCACCTGATGAAGTTTCTGATGCAAACTGCCACCAAAAGCCACATTCATTTCTTGAAAACCGCGACAAATACCGAATACGGGCACCCCAGCAGCAATCGCAGCATGGATCAACGGCAAAGTGGTTGCATCACGTTTAGGATCATGGTGTGTACCAAGCTCGCTCGGCTTACCGGCATAGAGATGGGGTTCTACATTAGAAGGAGAGCCTGTAAATAAAATACCATCAAGACGTGCCAAAATAGCGTCTATCGGTAAATCGCCGCCTAGGGATGGGATCACTAACGGCCAGCCTTTTGCGCCATTAACTACACCTAAAAGATATTTTTCACCAACAATATTAAAAGCATGTGAACCAAGCTGTTGATTACATGCAATAACACCTATAAGTGGTAAATCGGCTGACATATCTCACCTGCATCATTTGCTTTACTAGCGCAATGAACACTTAACCTTTAAGCGTTCATTTTTTCACACAGTACACCGAAATTTAACACGAAGCAAGAAGTTGGATCAATGTTAATAGCTATCTAACCAAGAAGTAGCCAATATCTATCATTAACATTATGTTAGCACATGCATCAAGCGCCTTAACATTCGTAATATCACCAAACCGGCGCTTCAGAAAATACAAAGCCAACTTTTACCCACTCTATTAACGGGTATAAACACAAATTTGAACCAATATTATTTACACTGAGAGGGAGGCAACGAGAATGGTCATGACGGCGTTAGAAAACAGCGGAATATGCCGTTATTGTTAATAAGAGTATTGCGCCACTTATTTGCTATCGGACAAGTGGCTTACATGTTGAAGAATAAAGAATAAATAATGACATGATTTAACTAGAAGTTTGCAGGCGTTGTTGCACTCACTAAGCGGCAGGGCTCATTGAAGGGATTACGGAATCGATGGGGTAAATCACTCTTAAAATAATAACTGTCACCCGCTTCTAAAATATACACCTCATCACCCACGGTAAGTTCTAATTTACCTTCGATCACCATAGCAGCTTCCTCACCTTCGTGTTTTAGCATCTCTTCACCCGTATCAGCGTCCGGTGGGTAAATCTCACTCATCACTGACATAGCACGATTCGGATAATCGCGGCCGATCAGCTTAAATTCGAGTAGTCCGGTGCCAATATCCAGTAATTCATTGGATCGATAAACGATCTTTTGCTCACTCTCCGTCGACGCTTCAATAGAGAAAAAGTCCACTAAAGACATAGGGATACCTGAAAGCACTTTTTTTAAAGAGCTGACTGATGGGCTAACACTGTTTTTCTCGATCATTGAAATGGTACTGTTTGTTACACCAGCACGTTTGGCTAACTCTCGTTGAGATAAGCCTTTCATTTTTCGAACAGTTTTGAGGCTGGCGCCAATATCCAAATTTCACATCCCTAAAGGCCACGGGGCAACCCGATAAATGACGAACAGAACGTTCAAGATAAACACCATCCAGAACATATTTTCACCTAAAACCACCTATTTTAGCACTTGAATTGTATTCGACATAAAAAGATTGTCAAATAAAACGAACACTTTTGAGTGTTCATATTATTAGTGTTATGCGTATACTGAGACAAGTCCAATTTACAATAAAAACAATTTTTGGAGCCATAATGGCAAGCAAACCTCCAGTGCACAGCGAACAGTACCCACAATCTTATTATGTTGATACTGCTAAAGAAATTTATACCCACCCGCAACTTGAAGGCGGTATTAATGCCGATGTATGCATAGTCGGAGGTGGCTTTAGCGGTATCAATACCGCCATAGAACTCGCACAGCGCGGTATGAGTGTCGTACTGTTAGAAGCGAGGCGCATTGGCTGGGGCGCATCGGGGCGTAATGGCGGCGAGCTCATTCGCGGCATCGGCCATGACCCCGCACAATTTGAAAATGAAATCGGCACTGAAGGTGTGCAAGCCATTGAACAGATGGGCTTTGAGGCGGTCGAGATTGTGCGAAATCGCATCCAAGAACACGATATTGACTGCGATCTGCAAATGGGTTACTGCGACTTAGCGGTTAAACCTCGCCACATGGATGAGCTTGAAGAAGAGTTTAGCGCACTCAAAGCTATGGGATATCAGCAAGACATTAAGCTGCTAACGAAGGCACAACTAGGTGAGGTGATAGGTTCCGATTGTTATCAAGGCGCGCTAGTTGACATGGGCAGCGGCCATTTACACCCACTGAATCTTGCCCTCGGTGAAGCTCGCGTCGCCCGCAATCTCGGCGCTAGATTGTTTGAGTACAGCGCGGCTGAAAAAATCATTCAAGGCGCTAAACCAAAAGTCATTACCGCTAAAGGAGAAGTCACTTGCCAATATTTAGTGCTGGCGGGCAATGCCTATATCGGCCACAAACTGAATAGCTTTGTTGGCGGTAAAATATTACCTGCAGGCAGTTATTTATTGGCGACAGAGCCCTTAACTGAGGCACAATGCGCGAGTATTATTCCGCAGAACATGGCCTTCGCCGATATGAGAATAGCCTTAGATTACTTTCACTTATCGGCAGATCGTCGTTTACTGTTTGGTGGCCTTTGCACTTATTCTGGTAAAGACCCTAAGGATATCGAAGCCGCATTAAGACCGAATCTAGAGAAGGTGTTCCCGCAATTAAAAGGCGTGAGCATCGATTATGAATGGGGCGGCATGATAGGTATTGGCGCCAACCGTATGCCACAAATTGGCCGTCTACCCGATGCCAATAATATTTTTTACGCCCAAGCCTATGCCGGACACGGCGTGAATGCCACTCATATGGCGGCAAAACTGCTTGCCGAGGCCATTTGCCAACAGGCAGGACACTTCGATGTGTTTGCAAAAATCAACCACATCACCTTCCCCGGTGGCCCCACATTCCGCTCACCTATACTGGCGGCTGGCATGCTGTATCACCGATTTAAGGACTTGTTTTAAGTCGCTTGTTACGCCTTGCCCACAGCATAAAAGGGATAGAGCCGAGATAATGCGCGACTAACGCCACCAAGACGCCAAAGCCTATGCCACTGGAGGTTAACGGTATCCCTGGCGTAAAGTTGCTGATGGTTTTTTTAAGATAATCAAAGCGAACAGGATTAAACATATAGGCGGTTTTCTCAAACAAATTGCCGACATTAAACATCGCCACGCCCAGCGTCAATTCTTGATAAAGTACCAAAGTCTGTAATTTTTGCGCGGCATCGGCACGCACACTCGGTGCTTCATTTTGCTGATGTTGAGCAATCATAGCCTCGGCATCAGCGTAATGATATTCCTTAGCCGTTGCCTCGTAACCTTCAACCTGCCATCGAGTCGATTCATAGGAGCCTGCCAGAAACTGCTGATAATGATCAGCCAGTTGTGGTAACTGCAGCGCAATCACTAAAATAAATCCAAATACCAACTTATCGATCAATCTGCCAATCAAAGGTTTCTCCTTGGCATTTCGCCAAACGGCGTAGAAGTCACATGATGTTCAAAAAAACACGCGAACTTAATTAATCGACAGCACTCATTTTAATGGTGACAGTCAATTAACACTCAATCGGCAGGTCGGTGCGGCTGCCCCAATCAGCCCATGAACCGTCATAGAGGATGGGATTTTTATGCCCCGCTACAACCGACGCTAAAATCAAAATACACGCTGTGATCCCCGATCCACAGCTGAATATCCTTGCGGATTTATCCGCGGCTAGCCCTTGATAAATAACCTGCAACTCACTCGTCGCTTTGATTTTGTGGCCATTAAGCACATGAGCAAAGGGTAAATTAACCGAGCGAGGAATATGTCCTGAGCGCATACCGGCGCGCGGCTCACTCACCTGCCCTAAAAAGCGTGGCGCACCACGGGCATCGACAATCGCCGTTTCGGCATCTTCAATTCGTGATAACACGGCCTCAGCATCCATCACTCTCTCAGGGTGGTATTGCAGCACATCTGCCAAAGTATCGATATTAGTCGGGCCATAATCGACCCCTTCGGCTTGATAACGCGAAGAGGTAATGCGGTCTTCTTCCATCCATTGGGGCAAGCCACCATCAAGCACATAGACTCGATTAAAGCCCATGACTTTAAAGGTCCACCACGCCCGTGGAGATGAATAAATGCCTTGGTTATCATAAATAACGATAACACTTTCGGCCTCAATCCCAAGTTGGGCTATCCCTTGGCTGAATTGCGCAAACGTCGGCAAGGCATTAATTTGGGTTGAAGTCTTGTCGCAAAATACGTTTTCCAAGTCGAACCTGCGTGAGCGCGGAATGCAAGTTGGCTCATTGTAAACTAAGGGTTCCTTACCCATCACGGTTTCCATGCTGGCATCGAGCAGCACTAAATCAGGATCGGTGAGATGTGCTTCGAGCCACGCCGTACTAACAAGGGGATATTCCATAAGGGGTCCTTTTCTATCATCCAAATCTGGCGCGAGTCTCTCACCAAATGCCATAAAGCCCAAATATCGGTTTAACACACTACCTGCTTTGGTATTTTCTGCTTTAGTATTTTTTTAAAAAAGTGTGATCACTTTAATACGCTAACAGATTAAATCACATTGAATGGGTGCGTTTAAAGCTAACCGCTACCCAATCGCATACATTTTCATGCCCAATCGTCCTTAGTCCTGTTGCCCATCAGACTAAACACCGATTTAGGGAGAGCAATCATGCGGCCACGCACCGATGAGCGAAGTGACTGAAAAACACATACCGATAGACCTAGCCATTTAACCCTGAGCCCTCGCTTTCATCGACTGTAATCATAAACTTGCTAACAATTCATTGTTTGACTTTTATAGTCATTCTTACAAAATGAGAAGATTTTTAGCCGAAAAAAGCCTGTAAGGAAACAGATAACAATGAAAAAATCCCTAATTGCCATTGCATTAGCAAGCACCTTTCTTAGTGCATGTGGCACACAAGAAACCACTAAAACAGATAATTCAGCCGTCACCATCACAGTAAAAAAAGCTGAACTA
>JBOFUF010000200.1:0-5494 GCA_051652445.1 Shewanella sp. | reverse complement strand
TAAATAGCCCTAAAACACATTCTCAGACGGGGTGAGATTCCCCACCGGCGGTAAAGGGGCAACGGCAAGGTATGATGTCTGATGGGTATATATGCCGTCCCGAAAAATTAACTGTCATGCAGTGGATGCGCCAAATTGATATTCGAAAATCATCCACCATGAAACTCTTATCGTCAACGTTGCGACAGAACTTAAACCTACCTTTACATCTTTAGCTAACGCAATGATTAATTGATGAAAATCACTTTAACTTGTTGAGCGACTCACTCTTGACCCTCTGACAAATGCCGCCACTCAGGTGACATCTAACAAGGTTATCCCTCAACGTGATAGCAAAACTGACTGACCTATCACAGAAACTCACATGCAAATCATCGCCATTACCGATCGCCGTGGCATAATAGCCAGTTATCGTCAGGTGAGAATTTATTCCGCGTCATCACGACCCATTGCATATAAGGCAGACCCTCATGTCCGTAAAAGCCGATCCTTGTTCGCAACCTAGCTTAATGCATCCAGATCAAGCCATCCCCCTTTTGCTCGAACAAGTGAGCCCAGTGTCGGACACCGAAGTCATACTGCTCTCCCACGCACTAGGTCGCGTTTTAGCTGAAGATTTGGCTTCCTGCATCGACCTGCCGCCTTTCGACAACTCAGCGATGGACGGTTATGCCTTACGTTTTGCCGACTTAAATACCCAAACCAATCACACCGCATTGCGCCTTATCGGCAGTTCCTTCGCTGGCCATGCCTTTACTGGTAAAGCCAAACCCAATACCTGCGTACGGATCATGACAGGCGCACCACTGCCTGCCGGTTATGACACAGTGCAAATGCAGGAAGAGGCCGAGGTTGAAGGGGAGATTATTCATATTCGTCACCCTAAAGCCCAAGGCGCGAATGTGCGTTGCCGCGGTGAAGAACTCACCCAAGGCACCAAAGTACTCAGTGCTGGCATTCAAATTGGCGCCGCCGAACTTGGGGTGTTAGCCACGATTGGCGTTAGCCAAGTTCGAGTTTATCGGCAGCTGAAGGTGGCATTCTTCTCCACCGGTGATGAACTGCGTCCCGTGGGTAGTGAGTTAGCCCTAGGGCAAATTTACGATTCAAACCGTTACTCGATCCAAGGTTTACTCAGCCGTGCTAACGTGGAATGGCTGGATTTAGGCGTAGTCGCCGATGATCCTGAAGCCATACGGCAGGCTTTTCGCCATGCCGCCAGCAAAGCAGACATGGTATTGACCTCGGGCGGTGTGTCAGTCGGTGAAGCCGATTTCACTAAACAAATTCTTGATGAAGAAGGCAAAATCAGCTTCTGGAAACTGGCCATCAAGCCAGGTAAGCCCTTTGCCATGGGACAAATCGGCAAAGCGGTATTCTGTGGTTTGCCCGGAAATCCCGTGTCTTCTATGGTGACTTTTTATAAGCTGGTTTGGCCCATACTGAACAAGATGCAAGGATTAACGCCTGTCGCACCTTTGATATTAAACGCCACGCTCACTACACCAGTGCGTAAACAACCAGGCCGAGTTGAATATCAACGAGGTATCCTAAGTCGCAATGCCCAAGGTGAGCTCGAAGTCGCCATTACCGGTAGCCAAGGTTCTGGCATGTTGACCTCAATGAGTATCGCAAACTGTTTCGTTTTATTAGAGCAATGCCAAGGTGATACTCCTACGGGCACGCCAGTAACGGTCGAACCCTTTAACAGCGTACTTTGCTAGGAAAATCTCAATGAATATGCCAGAAGATATTCTCAGCGACAGCGAGCTCTTAAGATACAGCCGCCAGATATCCATCAAAGCGATGGATATCGACGGACAAGAAAACTTAAAACAGGCCAAAGTGCTGATGATAGGCGCTGGCGGTTTAGGTTGTGCCGCCAGCCAGTACCTCACGGTTGCCGGCATTGGTGAGCTAACACTGGTCGATTTTGATACGGTTGAATTATCCAACCTGCAGCGCCAAGTGTTGCATCAAGATGCCAATGTCGGCCAGCCTAAAGTTGAATCGGCCAAACAGAGCCTCAGCCAGCTTAATCCCTTTATTAAGATCAACATTATCAATGCGGTATTAGATGATCATGAGATTGACGCCCTGGTTGCCGATCACAGCCTAGTGCTCGACTGTACTGATAATGTCAGTGTGCGCGAACAACTTAATCTCAGCTGTTTTAAGCATAAAGTGCCCTTAGTGTCTGCCGCGGCAATTCGCATGGAAGGCATGGTCACTGTGTTTGACTATCAGCGCGAAACGCCTTGTTATCATTGCTTTAGCGCCCTATTTGGCGAGCAACAACTGAGCTGCGTTGAGTCGGGCATTCTCGCGCCTGTCGTCGGCATGATAGGCTGTTTGCAGGCAGTGGAAGCCATCAAAGTGATTACCGGTATGGGTAAAACCTTAGCAGGGCGCATTTTGATGATCGATGCGATGACGATGGAGTTTCGCGAGATGAAGTTACCCAAACAAGCCCGTTGTAGCATCTGTGGCACTGAAGAGGCTTAAGTTATTCTCGCGCGGTACCCGTGCGACCATGACATGATACTGAACACGTAAAACTAGCCCATCTCGCCGCAGACGTCAGTTTTTTAATGCTTAATTGGCGCCTGCTAAGCCTTAACGCGCTAAATATTTACCGCGCCAAATTTTGCGCTTAGCGGCTGACTGGAAGCTCCACGCTAAAACCCGCGTTATTTTATTGCCCTGCTGCATCTCAATCGTTTTCACCGTATCGACTTTCAACTGCGCTAAAGCGTGATAACAAGGTTTCAGGTTTTCCTTCTTCGATACTAAGCTGGTAAACCATAAGCATTGATCGGCAAATAGGCGACTTTCGCGGATCATCGTTGCTAAAAACTGTCTTTCACCGCCTTGGCACCAAAGCTCAGCGCCTTGTCCGCCAAAATTGAGTGTGGTCGCAGCTTTCACTTTACGGCCTCGATTAAGCTGCAAATTATTCACTTTGCGCTTAGCACCCTCGCTCGCCTCAGCCATAGAAGCATGGAATGGTGGATTGCATAGGGTTAGCGCAAAGCGTTCTTCTGGCTGAATCACGCCCTTAAAAACCGCCGTTTCATCCCGCTGCAATCGTAAACTTAACCGCCCTTGCAGCACTGGGTTTTGCTCGATAATCCCCTGCACATTCGTGAGTGAATCGGCATTAATATCCGAGGCGACAAATTGCCAACCGTACACTTGGCTGCCTAGTAGGGGATAAATGCCGTTCGCGCCAGTCCCAATATCGACTACCCTGACGTTATCCAAGGCGAATACATCATCGCCTTCGGCTAGAAGGTCTGCTAAATAATGTAAATAATCGACTCGACCGGGAATGGGAGGGCATAACGCTCCTTCAGGAATATCCCAACACTCAATCCCATAATGATGCTTCAGTAATGCTGCATTCAGGATTTTAACCGCCAATGGATCGGCAAAATCGATCGATAAGGTCCCGTAAGCCGTCGGCCGAACAAAGGCTTGCAGCTTAGGGAATGAACTCATCAACGCCTGAAAATCATAGCCGTTCAAATGTGCATTACGCGGATGCAGGGCTTTTTTTATTTCAGCGCTGGACCTGTTTTTAATCGGCTTAGCTTTGCCCCTCACGCCAGCACTCGCCCGCTTTGGGGCGTTAGCTTTTGCATGGATGGCATTGTTAACTGTCACGGATAAAACAGGTTTCACAGCAGGTTTTGACATAGTAACTCTTGTAACGCAGCGGGCCGACCTGAGTCAGCCCATAGAGTGAGACAGTAAATTAGTCGTATAAATAAGAGGTAAACAGTAAGTTTACGATCAAAGGTTTACCCGACTCTTGGGCGATCAGATTATTGACCATTTCAAAGCACTCTCGACGAATTTCTTCACGGCCAGAGAGTGACTTGATCTTCTCTTCCGATTGATTACCTAGCACTTCGACAATCGCGGCGCGCAATAGCGGATTGTGACGCTCAATGGTCACGATATCATCTGGACTCTTGACCATTAACTCCACGCTAATCTTCACAAAACCCAGTTTTTTACGGTTAGAAATGTAGTTAGTCACAATTTCGGGATCAAAACCATAATAAGCGTACTCACCATTTGGTGTTGTTGCTGGTGCAGCTTCTTTTTCATCGGCCGCAAAAACACTGAAAGCACAAGTGAACATAATCAAGCAGGCTGAAAATAATATTTTCATAGCAGCTTACCGCTCCCTAAAAACAATCATGATAATGGAAGAAACGCCCTAATCTATATCGCCAAACAATCTGAAGATGCCGATTCAGTGTCTTCAGGTAGCTTGGGTATATATGCTCACGCCGCGACATGTTAGACTGCCGATGCTTGCCTTTATTGTAACGAGTATTTAATGAATGTGACTAGCTTAAGCTTTCCCTATGGTGAATCTATTCAGTGGTTTTGTGCCGATTTAGCCGACAAACTCCCCAAATCGCCCTTGCAACAATGGTTGCTTGCCACAGGCAGCCTAACGCAAAAACTCAAAACTTACTGCACTCTATTTGAAGTAAAGGTACTCGGTGAAGGGCTGTATGCCCCTTTAGACGGTGAATTTCCCCAACAAGATTCCGTGTGGGTGCGTGAGGTTTTACTTTGCCTTGACTCAATACCTTGGGTATTTGCCAGAACCTTGATCCCTGAAAAATTAATGACTGAACGTCAAGCGGATTTTCTTGGTCTGGGTACGCGCCCCTTAGGTGAATTACTGTTTAGCCAAGATCACTTCATCCCCGGCAGAATCGAAGTCGCCCGCTTCGAAACCTGTAGTCGCCTTGCCCACTTAGCAAAAAGTTTAGATCAAAGTGTCGAACATGCACTCTGGGGACGCCGCCGCTATTTTCATCACGGTGAGCACGAAATGATCGTCAGCGAAATATTTTTGCCTGCGGCCGCGCACGCTATCCGCCAGTTGTAAACGGTAGATTTGACCCAAAGCTTAGTCGGAATTTAGCATCTAGATCAGCGGCATTTTTATTTGGGCTTCAAACAATCAACTTAGTGCACATTTAACTTAGCGCACATTTAACTGGCGGCGCCAAGTCAATAGACTCACAAAAATAAGGCTTAACCAATCTAAGCTGCCGCCACCTGAACTCTCACTGACCGGCGGAGTTGCTGGAGGGGTAACCGGTGCAACAACCGTTACTGTCGAACTGCTCATCGCCTTTGTATTTTGCGCATCGATAACCGTAAGTGTCACTGTATAAGCGCCTGCCTTCGCATAGGTATGGGTTGGCGAAGCCGCGGTACTTGTGTTGCCATCACCAAAATCCCAAGCGTAGTTTAATACTCCCATACCGCCATCAGCGTTACTGGTAAAGTTCACCGCTAATTGGCTCACTGTCTTGCCAAAACTGACCGTTAACGGCGCTATCGCATCAGAGTTCGCATTCGCAAGACGAATGACCGCAGTACCATTATTGCTGGCTTGTGATAGTACCTGCATTGTTAACCCTAACGGTTGCAGTACCATGCCTGATTGCGGTTGTAGCGG
>JBOFUF010000199.1:0-1206 GCA_051652445.1 Shewanella sp. | reverse complement strand
CGCCCAATTACTCACCAATATTGCCCATTATTCACAGGCACAAGTGATTGTTCCGCCAGTAAAGAGTTACCAAAGAGCTGCCGATAAAGTGGCGACAAAATTTAACGGTGATGCCAGCCAAATTACCGACCTTGCAAGGGCAAGTATTGTGACCGACAGCATTCAAGATCTGATGCATGCCTACCAAACTTTGAATGAGCACACCCAAGTTGTGAAACAAAAAAACCGCTTTGCTGAACCTAAAGCCTCTGGCTATCGCGATCTCAATCTACTGGTACGCTTACCCCAATCAGGCATGATTGCTGAAGTGCAGTTACACCTACACGATATCGCTGATATCAAAAATGGTCCTGAACACAAGGTATATGAAAAAGTACAAAGGATTGAGGCCAATGCTCGTAAACAACAACGTTCACTAAGTGAGTTTGAACTCGCGCAGATTGCCCAATTACGTCAAGAATCACATAAGTTGTACCACAAGGCATGGCTTAACTATAAACGGGTTGATGAAGCCAGTTTATTAAGAGCCTCAGTCGCTTAACTAAAAAGCTTCCACTCTTGCGCTGGTTATCTGTAAAGGTGCCAGCGCCTTTTTTTATATTTTACAGTGCCTGAAAAAACATATTAAAAATAAGCTGAAAAATGCACTCTCTCGCATCGAACGTCTTTTTAAGTATATAATCCCGCGCCATAGCCCTATCAGCAGGAAATGCCATGCACGACATTATTGAGCAACTCCAAGAACGCAGCGAAACTGTTCCTGTACCACTCGAATTACCCACATTTGAGCAGCTCGTCGAAGTCGAAGAGCAAATCCTGATTTCATTGCCAAGGGAGCTAAAAGAATACCTGCTGTATGCCAGTGATGTAATTTACGGCACGATAGAGCCAGTAACAGCATCGGATCCCTACTCGCACACCTACCTGCCCGAAGTGACTTGCTATGCGTGGTCCATCGGTATGCCAAGGGACATGATTGCCATATGTCAGCAGGGTGATGCTTTTTACTGTATCGACCAAGATGGTCAAGTACATTTCTGGAAAAACGGCGACTTTACCGATATCTATTGGGAGTCGTTTTGGGAATGGGTTGAAGAAATCTGGTTAAAGATCAAATACTAATTTTACTTTTATTGCATTGAGAACACGATTATGTCTAAGAACATTGGCTTGAATGCCATCGAAATGAGCTACTTACGCCAGTCA
>JBOFUF010000198.1:0-5569 GCA_051652445.1 Shewanella sp. | reverse complement strand
ACTGCTGGCCCGTTAGAACGGGCTCTTGACAGTGAAAACAACTTAGATACGTCATAGTGCTACTTCTTCAACCACAATCAGTTCAACCACAATCAGTTCAGCCACAATCAGTTCAGCCACAGTTGGACATGATCTTTTAATTCGACGCGTTGATGAATGCGCCATTTGCCATCGTAGCTTTCCAGACGCACTTCCCAAGAGCCTGTCAGGGTAACGGGGACAGTAATGCGATACACATTACTGGCATCAGCCGTCGCTGTGAGTTTCATATCTCTATCGGCGATTGTTGGATGATAGAATTCGACTTTCAAGGCCGCTTGATAAGCAGGTCCACCTTGTTGAATCAATAAAATCTCATTGTTGGCCTGTTCGAGGGAATAAGTCATGCCTATTTGCTTCGCATACTTTATCCTACTCAAATCCATATTAATCGCTTTACCGTCTTTGTAGTAATCTTCGGCCACTAAAGAATCAGCGTTAGTGAGAGCGATCGTGAGGGTGGTAAAACTTGCGATAACAGCACATAAAGGAAGGATAATTAAAAACCAAGGCCAGAACTGCTTATACCAGGCTTGTTGTTCGATCATGTCAGATACCCATTCAAAAATTTGCGCTATTTTACCGTTTAAAGGGCGAGTTAGCACTTTAAAAAAAAGGCCTCGAAGTGTTCGAGGCCTTAAGATAACTTACACCTAATTACTTGTTTGACAAGCTATAAACATAAGCTGTGATCACGTGAACTTTTTCTTCACCAAGCACATCTTTCCACGCAGGCATAACACCAGTTCGGCCGTGTTGAATACTTTCTTCAATTACACCACGGCTGCCACCGTATACCCAAATATCGTCAGTTAAATTAGGTGAACCCATAAATTTATTGCCTTTTGCGTCCATACCGTGGCATGCAAAACACCCTTTCATAAATGAGCCTTGACCTTGAGCGGCGAGTGTTTCATCGTGCTCACGACCCGATAATTTAACAACGTATTCCGCTAAACCCGCAATTTCACTGTCATCGATAGGCAAACCACCTTTAGGTGGCATCATTCCATGACGTCCATTCATGAGTGTAGTTTTAATCGTCGCTAAATCACCACCATATAACCAATCCGCGTCAGTTAAATTAGGGAAGCCTTTACTACCCCGCGCATCAGAGCCGTGGCACTGTGCACAGTTTTGTAGGAACAAACGACCACCGACTTTCAATGCTTCTTGGTTTTTTACTAGCTCTTCTAACGGAGTCGCTAAGTAAGCGGCGAAGATGGGACCATATTTGTCATCAGCATGTTTTACTTCTTGATCATACTGAACATAAAGACCCTCTTTTGCTGCCAGCTCAACCGCTGCGGCAGAATCCGCTTTAATACCCAGCTCAGTCCCAATGCTTTGGTTAGAACTCGTCCAGCCTAATAGGCCTTTATAGTTACCTAAGCCTGGAAATAACACCAAGTAGATCAAGCCAAACACGATAGTGATATAGAACATATAACTCCACCATTTTGGCAGTGGGTTATTAAGCTCTTCAATTCCATCGAAACTGTGACCCATGGATTCACCTTCTTTTACATCGGTAGTGTTCTTAGAACACACTCGAAGTAATAGAAAACTACCCGCGATCACGACTAACGAAAGTACGATAATCCAAACACTCCAGAAGCTACTCATCACTTATTCTCTCCTGAGTCCTTCGCTATCTTGCTGATTTCCTCATCGGAAAAGACAAGATTCGCTGCTTCATCAAAGGATTGTTGACGACGTGAACTATATGCCCAAGCAAATATCCCCACGAAGGTCAGCATCACAATAATGGTTAAAATGCCTAGGAATGTGCCGTAATCCATATATTGCCTCCTTATTTGAGTGCGTGACCCAAAGACTGAAGATAAGCAATCAAGGCGTCCAGTTCTGTTTTACCTGCAACAGCTTTTTGTGCGCCTGCGATTTCTTCATCGGTATAAAGATCATTACCTTTGTAACCGCCTTTATGCATGTTACGCAGAATAGTCATCTTGGCACCGGTAAGTTCGCCATCTAAAATATTTTCGGCTAACCAAGGGTAAGCGGGCATATTTGACTGCGGCACTACTGCACGAGGATCGATTAAATGAACGGCATGCCATTGATCGCTATAACGGCCACCCACACGGGCAAGATCAGGACCTGTACGCTTAGAACCCCATTGGAATGGATGATCCCACACAGATTCGCCTGCGACAGAATAGTGACCATAACGCTCAGTTTCTGCGCGTAAAGGACGGATCATCTGGCTGTGACAGTTATAACAACCTTCACGAACGTAGATATCTCTACCTTCCGTTTGCAGGGCGGTGTACGGCTTTAAACCTTCAACGGGTTCAGTAGTGTCTTTTTGAAACATCAGTGGAAGGATCTCCACCAGACTACCAAAACTGATAGCGATGACAGTAAATATCGCTAACAAACCGATGTTTTTTTCAACTATTTCATGATTAAATTTCATCAGTTTGCTCCTTATGCTGCCGTAGGTTCAGCCAATGCTGGCAATGAATCTTTAGACGCGTTCACCGTACGAATAACGTTGTATGCCATGATCAGCATACCGGTTAAGAAGAAACACCCACCGATGAAACGTACAAAATAGAAAGGATAAGACGCTTCCAAACTTTCAACAAAGCTGTACGTTAACGTACCGTCAGCGTTGACCGCACGCCACATGAGACCTTGCATCACACCCGAAATCCACATCGAAACAATATACAGCACAGTGCCGATCGTCGCTAACCAGAAATGCACGTTAATTAGTTTGATGCTGTGCATACGGCCATGACCGAATAATACTGGGATTAGATGATATAAGGCACCAATAGACACCATTGCAACCCAGCCAAGCGCGCCGGAGTGAACGTGACCAACGGTCCAGTCAGTATAATGTGATAGTGCGTTAACGGTCTTAATTGCCATCATAGGGCCTTCGAAGGTAGACATACCATAGAAAGACAGAGAAACAACCAAGAAACGTAAAATGGGATCGGTACGCAGTTTATGCCAAGCACCGGATAGGGTCATGATACCGTTAATCATACCGCCCCAAGAAGGTGCGAATAGAATTAATGACATCACCATACCTAAAGACTGAGTCCAGTCAGGTAAAGCGGTGTAATGCAAGTGATGAGGACCGGCCCAAATATACAATGCTATCAATGCCCAAAAGTGAACAATAGAAAGACGGTACGAATAAACTGGACGACCAGCCTGCTTAGGAACGAAGTAATACATCATTCCCAAGAAGCCTGCAGTCAACAAGAAACCAACAGCGTTGTGGCCATACCACCATTGCACCATGGCATCAACTGCACCGCTATACATTGAGTATGACTTGAACAGACTGACCGGCACTGCCATAGAGTTAACTATGTGTAGTATGGCAACGGTAATAATAAAGGCACCAAAGAACCAGTTCGCCACATAAATATGGGAAGTAGTCCGTTTGACAATCGTACCGAAGAACACTATGGCATAGGAGACCCACACAATAGTGATAGCAATATCGATAGGCCATTCTAACTCAGCATATTCCTTACCGCTGGTAAACCCCAGTGGTAATGTGATGGCTGCTGACAGAATGATGGCTTGCCATCCCCAAAACGTAATTGCAGCTAACTTAGGTGCAAAAAGTCGGGTTTGACAGGTGCGTTGTACGACATAATAGGATGTTGCAAAAAGAGCTGATGTACCGAACGCAAAAATGACCGCATTAGTGTGTAATGGTCGCAAGCGACTATACGTTAACCACGGAGTTTCAAAGTTCAGCTGAGGCCAGATTAACTGAGCCGCAATTAATACACCGACTGCCATACCAACTATACCCCACAAAACTGTGGTTAAGGCAAATTGGCGAACAATGGTGTAATTGTAATCAGCGCCTGTTGGCTGGGAATGGTTCATCATAATGCATCCACTGCTTATTACTTTTATTTTTAGTAAAGACGAGCTTTACCTGTTATAAATGACACAACAGCCAGCCCCTAGTAAGGTTGCTGAGTTATGTCAATGCGTTACCCTACATATTTTTGCTAAAATATGAGGTTTCGCAATGATACTTGAGCCATATCAAAAAAGATACCAAAGAAGGGCGTAGGAAAGTTGATCCAGATCAATCTACGCCATAGAATGTTAACATATTGCATCACAAGGTTAATTTTCGTGCTAACCCGTCTCAGTCCCTATGTGTTTATCGCATTATTTAGCGTCAATCTTACTGCTTGTAAGCAAGATGCAAACCAACCCCCACTAAACAGCAGTCTTGACCCATCACTTTGTCAATTCTCTCAGGGGGAATGTATTAAAAAGGTGAGTGATATTATGCTCACGTTTAGCCTTTCACCAGGGAGCGCACCCAGTGAAAAGCCACTAACATTAAAGCTATTTTCCTCTGTTCCAATTACGGATGTGCAAATTCGTTTAGAAGGAAGAGACATGTTTATGGGGGTTATTCCTGTAAATGTTAAGCAAACAAGTGAAAGGACTTATATCGGTCAGCTAGTATATGGATCTTGTAGCAGTGACTATATGGTTTGGCGTGGCTTTGTCAGTTTTAATCTAAGAGGCGAAACCAATACTGTGGTGATAGATTTTCTTGCTGATGATAATGGTTAATTGCGTTCGTAAGGCCATATCGATATTGACGATGTTTCTTGCAGTTTTCTGTACCAGCAAGAATTTCTATATTATCGGGACCGATATGACCCCTAATGGCATCAATCGCATTATAACTCAGTAGAAGTGTTTCAGAATCGAGGTTGAGTAGGGTAGCGACGTCAGTTAGAAGACCATCAGCAAATGATAAATGTGAGTCCGCGACCATCAAGTTTAAAGCGAGACAGGGCAAACTTAGTGACAGTATCGACATCTGGCTCATCATCGACCACCAATACCTGACGCTATTATTTAGTCCGTTTTTTGCGGAAACAACGCCTTATAAAATATTGTACAAATAGCGAGGTAAGTGGCAACCCTTAAAATCGTTATTAATAATTATTCTCATTTGTGCATGCTATTCCGACTGTATACGCTTAAGAAGAGAAAGCGCATGATAAACCGAATTAACTTATCCATTTAAGCGCATAAATTAGCGCTACTGATACATAATGGACACGTCTGTGCGGCTGACTTTACCTGTTGTTTAGACCGTTATTCAAAACAACAGGTATGGCAGTTATGCTTGATCTGCTGCCAAAAGCGTATTAGTTGTCAGCAATGTTCGTTTTCAAGTTGTGCTAAAAACCTGACGCATCTTGATGCCGATAAATAACATTATCGGCATTTGTGTTTAAGTATTATCATAGGAGAAACCCTTATAATTCAGACGTGAAATGCAACTTCCTCCGGTTATCCCATTATTTGATTCATTTGAATTCATACAAGTTGGCAACAGTATTGTGAACCAATATATCACCCAAATCAGCATGAAAAAGGTGGTGGATGCAGGCTTAGTGGTCGAACATGCCAGCGATTGGTTATTTGAACAAAAGCATAATGAAAACAACTATAAAGCTTATCGTAGCGAGCTAACCACATTTCTGCATTGGTG
>JBOFUF010000197.1:0-4156 GCA_051652445.1 Shewanella sp. | reverse complement strand
CGTGTTCGAAGGTGAAAAAGTCGAACGTGGTGAAGTTATCGCTGACGGTCCAGAAGCGGCACACGACATTCTGCGTCTTCGTGGTATCCACAAGGTAGCAAACTACATTGTGAACGAAGTACAGGACGTTTACCGTCTGCAAGGCGTGAAGATCAACGATAAGCATATCGAAGTGATCATCCGTCAGATGCTGCGTAAGTGCCTGATCACTTCTGCTGGCGACACTGACTTCCTCGAAGGTGAGCAAGCTGAAGTGTCACGCGTGAAGATAGCTAACCGCGAACTGATCGCCCAAGGTAAAGTGCCTGCAACGTTTGAGCGTGAACTACTGGGTATTACTAAAGCGTCTCTGGCAACAGAATCCTTTATCTCAGCAGCATCGTTCCAAGAAACTACGCGTGTACTGACCGAAGCCGCCGTTGGTGGTAAGAGCGATCAGTTACGTGGTCTGAAAGAAAACGTTATCGTTGGCCGACTGATCCCAGCCGGTACCGGTTACGCTTATCACCAGACTCGTAATAAAGCGCGTGCGAAGAAAAACGAACCTGTAGTAGTGACTAAAATCACTGCAAGTGAAGCCGAACAGAACTTGGCCGATCTCTTAAACATGGCTGGCAGCCACGATTAAGTAATAGGATTGTTGCAAAAAGGCGCCTTTGGCGCCTTTTTTCTTGTAATATGCCGCAAAAGTTGGCTATTTCTTGACAGTTCGGCATTACCTTTCTAAAATTCCGCGTCCCATCATTGTGGGATATAGATTTTTCACACCTTATCGTTGAGTTTGATTCAACTGACTCGGAGCTATACATGGCAACTGTAAACCAGTTGGTACGTAAGCCACGCGCGCCAAAAGTCGACAAGACTAATGTGCCTGCGTTGAATGCGTGCCCGCAAAAACGTGGTGTTTGTACACGTGTGTACACAACTACCCCTAAAAAACCTAACTCTGCACTACGTAAAGTAGCTCGTGTGCGCCTGACTAACGGTTTCGAAGTTACTTCGTACATCGGCGGTGAAGGCCACAACCTGCAGGAACATAGCGTGATCTTAATCCGTGGTGGTCGTGTAAAAGACTTACCAGGTGTGCGTTATCACACTATTCGTGGCGCATTAGACTGTGCAGGCGTGACTTCACGTCGCCAAAGCCGTTCTAAATACGGTGCTAAGCGTCCTAAGTCTTAACTTATCCGTTAAGTAAGGCCAAGCTAGTTTTATTTTGAGAATTCCAGTTTTGGAAATCCCTGAAGCATACGGAGAATTGTTATGCCAAGACGTCGCGTTGTAGGACAACGTAAAATCCTACCAGATCCAAAGTTTCACAGTGAGTTGCTGGCTAAGTTCATCAACGTCATTATGCAAGACGGCAAAAAGTCGACTGCAGAAAAAATTATTTACAAGGCATTAGATGTTGTCGCTGAAAAGAAAAGCGAAAATCATTTAACAATCCTTGAAGCAGCCCTGGACAACGTTCGCCCATCGGTCGAAGTTAAATCTCGTCGCGTTGGTGGTTCTACGTACCAGGTACCATGTGAAGTTCGTCCTGTGCGTCGTAACGCACTGGCGATGCGCTGGTTAGTTGAAGCTGCTCGTAAGCGTGGTGAAAAATCTATGGCTTTACGTCTGGCAGGTGAAATGCTGGATGCGTCTGAAAACAAAGGTACTGCTGTTAAGAAGCGTGAAGACGTGCATCGCATGGCTGAAGCTAACAAAGCCTTTGCTCATTACCGTTGGTAATATGATGGTGTGGGCTTAGGCCCACACCATAGTTGTTGATATTGCCAGGACCTAGGTCTTGGTGGAGAGGGTATAATCGTGGCTCGTACAACCCCAATTGAGCGTTATCGTAATATCGGTATTTGTGCTCATGTTGACGCAGGTAAAACCACCACAACAGAACGTGTTCTGTTCTATACCGGTTTGTCTCATAAAATCGGTGAGGTGCATGACGGCGCCGCTACCACAGACTGGATGGTTCAAGAGCAAGAGCGTGGTATCACTATCACCTCGGCTGCGGTAACCACATTCTGGCGTGGTATGGATGCTCAATTCACTGAACACCGCATCAATATCATCGATACCCCTGGTCACGTTGACTTTACTATTGAAGTTGAACGGTCTCTGCGCGTCCTCGACGGCGCTGTTGTCGTTTTCTGTGGTTCATCTGGTGTTGAACCTCAGTCCGAAACAGTCTGGCGTCAAGCTGATAAATACCGCGTTCCACGCTTAGTCTTTATTAACAAGATGGACCGTGCAGGGGCAGACTTTGAACGTGTAGTGAAGCAAATTAGAACTCGTCTTGGAGCCATTTGTGTGCCTATTCAATTGAATATTGGTGCAGAAGAAAACTTCAAAGGCGTGATCGACTTAATCAAGATGAAAGCCATTAACTGGAATGAATCAGACCAGGGTATGACGTTCACTTATGAAGCGATCCCTGCAGAATTAGCGACTAAAGCCGCTGAAATGCATGAGTATCTGGTTGAAGTTGCCGCCGAATCTTCGGATGAACTGATGAATAAGTACCTTGAAGAAGGCACGCTATCAGAAGACGAGATTAAAAAGGCGCTACGTCAGCGTACTATCAATAATGAAATCGTTTTAGCGACTTGTGGTTCTGCATTTAAGAACAAAGGCGTTCAAGCGGTACTTGATGCGGTTATTGAATTCTTGCCAGCGCCAATTGATGTGCCTCCAATTAAGGGCATTGATGAGAACGAGCAAGAAGTAGAGCGCCCATCAGATGACAATGCGCCTTTTGCTGCATTGGCATTTAAGATTGCTACAGATCCATTCGTGGGAACTCTAACCTTTATTCGCGTGTACTCAGGCGTACTTGAATCAGGTTCGGGCGTTTACAACTCTGTGAAACAGAGGCGTGAACGTGTCGGTCGTATGGTGCAGATGCACGCAAACGATCGCACTGAACTGAAAGAAGTCCGTGCTGGTGATATCGCTGCGGCTATTGGTTTAAAAGAAGTGACTACGGGTGATACGCTTTGTGATAACGATCATAGAGTGATCTTGGAACGTATGGAGTTCCCTGAACCAGTAATTACCATTGCCGTTGAGCCTAAGTCAAAAGCCGATCAGGACAAAATGGGTATCGCGTTGCAAAAGCTTGCAGCGGAAGATCCATCATTCCGAGTTGAAACTGACGAAGAATCATCACAAACTCTGATTTCGGGTATGGGTGAGTTACACTTAGATATCATCGTTGACCGTATGCGTCGCGAATTTGGTGTTGAATGTAACGTAGGTAAGCCACAGGTGGCCTACCGCGAAACTATCCGAGCTTCAGTAGAAGCCGAAGGTAAATTTATACGCCAATCAGGTGGTCGTGGACAATTCGGTCACGTTTGGTTAAAACTAGAGCCTAATGAAGAAGGTGCTGGTTACGAATTTGTCAATGCGGTTGTGGGAGGCGTGATTCCTCGTGAATTCATTCCTGCGGTTGATAAAGGTATCCAAGAACAGATGAAGAATGGCGTTCTCGCTGGCTTCCCTGTGTTGGACGTGAAGGTCACTCTGTTCGATGGTTCATATCATGATGTGGACTCGAATGAGATGGCGTTCAAAATTGCAGGTTCTATGGGCTTCAAAAAGGGTGCGCTTGAAGCGAATCCGGCGTTGCTCGAACCTTGCATGAAAGTAGAAGTAACTACCCCTGAAAATTATATGGGTGACGTCGTTGGTGATTTAAACCGTCGTCGTGGCTTAATTGAAGGGATGGATGATGGCTTTGGTGGCATCAAAATAGTCCATGCTGTAGTGCCTCTTTCGGAAATGTTTGGTTATGCAACTGATTTGCGCTCTGCTACACAGGGTCGCGCTTCATACTCTATGGAGTTTTTGAAGTACTCTGATGCACCGCAAAACATTGCAAAAGCGATTATTGAATCTCGTAGCTAATATTCAGTTACGACATAAATGTTATTATGGTCCAGCACTGACTGGACTATTCTGAAAAGAAAGGAATATATCGTGGCAAAAGCTAAATTTGAACGTATTAAGCCTCACGTAAACGTGGGCACCATTGGTCACGTTGACCATGGTAAAACCACACTGACTGCAGCTATCTCTCACGTACTGGCTAAGACCTACGGTGGCGAAGCTAAAGACTTCTCTCAAATCGATAACGCTCCAGAAGAGCGTGAGC
>JBOFUF010000196.1:0-3826 GCA_051652445.1 Shewanella sp. | reverse complement strand
CTGAATCATTAACTTTCAACATTGAGTTAACTACTGAGAGCGACGAAGCGTTATTTAACTTCTTTCCCTTGAGCTTGGAGATCCGCATGGTAGCTCGAACGGACTAATGGCCCACAGGCGGCATGGGTAAAACCTAACTCATCAGCTAAGGCTTTAAGCTCATCAAATTCAGCGGGCGGCACATAACGTTCAACCGGCAAGTGAAACTTGGAAGGTTGTAAGTACTGGCCTAAGGTCAACATTTCAACCTTATGTTCACGCAGATCCCGCAGTACTTGCGCGATTTCTTCGTTAGTTTCACCCAGTCCCATCATCAGGCCTGATTTTGTTGGCACAGTAGGATGGCGTTCTTTAAAGCGTTTGAGCAAATCGAGTGACCATTGGTAATTCGCACCTGGGCGCGCTTTACGATAATGCATGGGCGCTGTTTCTAAATTGTGGTTAAACACATCAGGCGGCTCAGTCGAAAGAATATCTAAGGCTGCATCGATACGACCTCGGAAATCAGGCACTAAGGTTTCGATTTTGATTTCTGGATTAAGCTTACGGATTTCACGAATACAATCGGCAAAATGCTGAGCACCACCATCACGTAAATCGTCACGATCGACCGAGGTGATGACCACATATTTGAGTTTCATATCACGAATGGTTTGCGCTAGTTTAACAGGCTCTTCGGCATCTGGTTTTAGAGGGCGACCATGGGCAACATCACAGAATGGGCAGCGGCGAGTACAAATTGCCCCTAAAATCATAAAAGTGGCCGTGCCATGGTTAAAACATTCTGCGAGGTTAGGGCAAGAGGCTTCTTCACAGACCGAATGCAGGCCATTTGTACGCAGCGCTTGTTTAATATCTAAAATACGTTGATTTGATGCCGGCAGTTTAACCCGTAACCAATCGGGTTTACGCAACATAGTGTCGCGCTCGGAGGGCACAATTTTAACCGGAATGCGGGAGACTTTATCGGCATCCCTTAATTTGACTCCGGGTTGTAAACGTTCTGGCCTATTCATAACGCTGCTAATCCTTGATGATGAACTAGATGTTGATAGCCCAATAATTGGCTAAAGGTAATAGTGAGTTGTTCGCCCGCTTCAATCACGGTATTTGGCCCGCCAAGTGCTTTGCATTGAACCATTTCAAGGCCGGCATAACCGCAAGGGTTGATGCGACGAAAGGGTGCCAGATCCATATCGACATTGAGCGCTAAGCCATGGAATGAACAGCCTTTACGAATGCGCAATCCGAGTGAGGCAATTTTGCGCTCGTCTACATATACACCGGGTGCATCCGCTTTGGCATAAGCATTAATCGCATACTTGGCGAGCATAGCTATAATACTTTGCTCTATATGGGTAACGAGTTGACGCACACCGACTTTACTACGTTTTATGTCCAGAAGAGGATATACCACGAGTTGCCCTGGGCCGTGGTAAGTGACTTGGCCACCACGGTCCACTTGGATCACAGGAATATCGCCAGCATTTAAAATATGCTCGCTTTTGCCTGCTTGACCTTGGGTAAACACGGGGGGGTGTTCTACTATCCACAGCTCATCTGGGCTCTCACTATTACGCGTGTCAGTGTAATGCTGCATGGCATGCCACACTGATCCGTAATCTTGTTTTCCAAGATGGCGAACGTGCAAAGTCGTGTCTTGCAAGGGCAACCTCTTCCCTTAAAATTGAATAGCGGCATTATACGCATCTCGTCCATAAATGTAAGGCAGATCACATTTTATGGCCTTGAGGAATATTTATAGTACGCGGCGTACACCTTCAATAGCGGCAAGTTCGGTGTACAAAATCTCGATATGATCTTTGCTGGTGACAGTTACGCGGATAGTGATTGAGTGATAACTACCTTTGCTCGACGTTTTGGTCGAGGGAGAGTAATCACCCGGTGCATGTTTCTGAACCACAGCCACGACTTTGTCAGTTAAGGTTTCATGGGCTTCACCGACGACCTTAAAAGGAAATGCGCAGGGGAAATCCATCAGTTCATCAAATTTAGTGTCTAACATACTCGGTACTCTTTGCTGATTTATGGGGTATATATGGTGACGATTATACTCGATTCAAGGGAGATGCACTCCCCAAAAAAATAAAGCCACCCTTAGGTGGCTTTATTTATGTGGTTTAGCTTAGCTAAACCATCCGGAAAACATCTGCTTAAAGTAATCGACTAATTTACTAAACCAGCTACCTTCGTTGACTTCTTGCAACGTCACCAGCGGGAACTGGGCAATGTCTTTACCATCAAGTTGGAAGAATAGACGGCCTACCGTTTCACCTTTTTTTAATGGTGCATCTAATGGCTTAGTCAGTTCGAAGTTTGCTTTCAAGTCTTTACCGCGGCCACGGGTGATCGTTATCGGTGTATCAGTTGCGACGCCTAAATCGACAGTGCTCTTGTCACCGTACCAAATTTGTTGGGTAGTGAAGCTATCGCCTGCCTTGTAAGGCGTGACAGTTTCAAAGAAACGGAAGCCATAGGTGAGTAATTTCTTACTTTCGGCTTTACGGGCTGATTCACTTTGAGTGCCCATCACCACTGAAATTAAGCGCATGCCATCTTTGGTTGCAGATGCCACTAAGTTGTAGCCTGCGCCAGAGGTGTGGCCTGTTTTGATACCGTCTACGTTCATGCTGTTATCCCACAACAAACCATTACGGTTATATTGTTTGATACCATTGAATGTATAGAATTTTTCGCTATACACACGGTATTCTTCAGGCACGTCACGGATTAATGCTGCACTGAGTAATGCCATATCATAGGCGGTTGTTTTATGGTTATCAGAATCGAGGCCGTGGGAGTTTTCGAAGTAGCTATCGCGCATGCCCAGTTGTTTTGACCATGAGTTCATCATGTCAACGAAGCCGCCTTCAGTACCCGCGATATGTTCCGCCATAGCAACACAGGCGTCGTTACCTGATTGAATGATAATGCCACGATTTAAATCTTCAACTTTAACCGTTTTACCCACTTCGATAAACATCTTGGAAGAGTCAGGAAAGTTTTTAGACCAAGCATTCTTAGTGATGGTGACATCATCGTCGGGGGAAATATTACCCGTTTTGATTTCTTGACCAATCACATAGCTGGTCATCATTTTAGTTAAGCTAGCTGGGTTAAGGCTTTCATAAGCGTTACTTTCAGCGATAATCTGGCCCGAATTATAATCCATCAAGACGAAAGCCTTGGCGGCCACAGTCGGTGCGTCAGGTGTAATAACAGGCTGCGCAGCATAAACGGGGAGGGACACACTGGAAATTAGCAGCAATGTTTTAATGGGACTTTTTACAAAATTCATCATTAACTTGGCACGTCTTTTAGTTGTATTAAATGGAAAGGATTCGAGAAGATCTTCAACAGCATACCACTTTTTGGACTGTGGGTTTTAGTGAAGGTTCCTTCATCTCTATTTTAACATCATTTTAGTCAGAGAAAATGGCAATTATTCCTGGACGATATAGCCCTCAGGAAACCCATTTTGCTGGACGTTATTGAGTAGTTTTTCGGCTAACTCTGGCTGGCCGATAGGGCCCAGTTGTAGTCTAAACATATTGTTTGCGGGTTGTACACGGGCGTTGACCTGATATTTTCGCTCTAGGTTTTTTGCCATGGTATTGAGTTTGGCTTTATCTTTAGAGGCGACTAACTGAATGTAATGATTGCCCGTATTTTGCGCGCTGGCAATCGCCGAATGAGTGGCTGCAAGGCTACCCACATACACGACATCAAGTTTGATCCGTGCGGTGCCTTTACCCAGCATGCCGAGTTTATAGGCGGCGGCATAGGAAACATCGAGAATGCGATC
>JBOFUF010000195.1:0-1794 GCA_051652445.1 Shewanella sp. | reverse complement strand
TACTCTCTGCGTATTTTAAGTCATTTCTCTTTCGGTTGAATGCGGTGATGACAGCATTCGTTGATGCAGAACAGCGAATGCAAAAATGTAATGGTCATGCTCAACGTAAATGTCACTGACGCCATTTATGGTGATTGCGGTTATTTGCAGATCTAGCAGGCTTAGTTAACCATTACCAACACCGCATAAAGTGCGTTCCCCCGTGATTAACCGCTGCCCAGCGTTTTGTTCCTGAGTTTTTTCACCTAAAATAGTCAGCTTAATTTATCTATCACAGCCTTAGGGGTCGAGGGAAGTCGTGTTAATTAGTCAGCAATATACCCGCGATGGACCCGATTACCGTTTTGGCGAGAACGTTACTTTTCTGGATGTTAAACAAACCTTTGGATTTAGCCATGTGCGCGTTGGTCGCTGGGTCACGGGGCAAGAGTCGCGCATTGCTGCAAATTTAGTGTTTGATTCACTCGCCGATCTGGCTTTTATTCTCAAGCTGCCACCTTTGACTTTAGGGCTACGGGAAACCGTCAGTCTGGCCTTCGGTCATGGCGGTCAAAAGGGCGTTCAGGCCCACTATGCACCTGCGACCCGGGAGTTGGCATTGGCTAAAAATGCAGGGGCAGGGGCTTTAGCCCATGAGTTTTGGCATGCGTTTGATCATTACATTGCCGCTAAATCATTCAAACCCACGAATAAGCTCTTTCAGTGTGCCAGCGATCTGTGGTTATCAGATGTGCCCATCATAGAACATCCATTGAATGCGCGATTATTTGAGATCTTCAAGGTGACGTTGTTGAGTGGCATTGGTGATGAGCCCCATGATTATGTTCGCCGAGCAATTGCATTAGATAAAAAACATGGCATGCAGTACTTCGCACGGCCAACTGAAATGATGGCGCGAGCCTTTGAAGCCTGTATTGAATCCTATGCTGATATTTCAAATCCGTATTTAGTGTCTGGAACCCGTTTTTCAGCAATGGCAAAGGAGGGCGCTTATCCTGACGAGGCCCACAGACAAGCGATTTTTCAGGCGCTGATCAATTACTTTGAACCCCTTGGCATCGCATTGAGTAAAAATCCCCTAACGAGGACGTGTTGACGGTTTGACTCATGCACTTGAACTTGAACTTGGACTGATGTGGTTATTGCGTCGCTAGCGCTTGCAGATCTCATCTAACCAGTGGCATCTGCAACTATTGATGTATGTGGGTATGAGACTTAAGCATAGGCAGAACATCTGTGTTACGAACTCAAAATGGCTTTGATGGTAATGGCTTTGATGGTAATGGATCATCCCTTGATGGGTGTTGGCTCAACCTTGGCGTTGGCAGAAGTATCTGGTTTAGGCATTTTCGTTCTCCTGAGTCCCCTGATTGATATGTTATCTCAAATCAGTTGGCTCAGGCTTAGGTTGGCACTCAGGGGCGTCAGTGGCGAAAACCTAGGATAAGGTACAGAATTTACTTAAGCGTGGTGTCAGGGGCCAAGCTGATGTTGCTTGTGGGATCACAAGTAAAGGCCCATGGCGGAGCTCGAAAACACCAGGAATACAGCAAGCGCTGAGTATCGAGTCTCTTAAGAAAGCAGGACTATATTCACTGAGAGATGGATGGATCGCTAATATTGACGGTTAAAAAACGATCTGCTAGTATTTTTTTGTCAATTCAGGCTTTTAATTTAAAGGGATTTTTATGAAAAATAGCAGATTACTATTAGCGTTAGCCGCATTTAGCGCATTGTTAGCCAGTGCACTTCTTCCTGCTGCACAGGCGGCAAATGAAGCGTTACCATTATGTC
>JBOFUF010000194.1:0-5141 GCA_051652445.1 Shewanella sp. | reverse complement strand
GGCTGGCTTCCAGGTACTGAAGGGCTAGGGATCACTGATGTACTTTTTGGTGATAAAGATTTTAAAGGCAAGCTGTCTTACACATGGGGTAAGACCAAGTGTTCAACAACCATTAATCGCGCAGCACCCAATATTGCACAGTACATTACTCCCGTAGATGGGATCACGGCCGAGCTGATCGAGCAAGAACTAGAGGGTGAATTTGGTCAATTATTTCCATACGGTTACGGCCTGAACTATGCGGGTCAAAGCGATGTTGCCGCGACAGAAGCCGATCTGAATAATCTGCCACTCGATGCTCGCTATTTTGGTTGTGGTATTGATGAACCTGTCGCCGATGGCGTGGTATTAGCGCTAGACATTTTCGGGAAATATGCCAAAGATGAATTTAGCCCTAGTATGAGCGGAAATATTAATGATTGGTCAGCGGTTAAATTATCTAAAGATGTGACTACGATAGGTTCTGTAACGACCACGGGTATCAACTATCAAGGTATGCAGCAGTCGGCGATTAACGTTAAGTTTAGCGGTAATGTCGGTGAATTTGAAAACAAAGGTGCAGCGCAAATTTATATGCAAACACCGGATGCAAAGGGCGTTGATTTTCAACGTTATATCAATGCCAACGCTACAATGGAATTTGATATACGGATGATTTCGAGTAAGCCAGCGGAGCTCATTCTGTCTACACATTGTGGTTATCCTTGCCGTGGCGAACTGAATATCGCCAGCGTTCTGCCTGTCGCTTCAAGTGATTGGACTAGGATAAAGGTGCCATTGCAGTGTTTTGAAGATGTCGGTATGTCATTTCAAATGTTGAACACCGCATTTCTGCTACACAGTAAGGAAACTACGGAATTTGATTTAGGCAATGTTCGTTATGTACCCCATCCGCAAGGGCTACCAAACGACGCGATAAGTTGTAAACAGTTGATAGGTAAATAAAGTCAGTTAATTGATGACTGATTAAACTAACGCTCAAGCATCATAAGGTGCTTGAGCGTTTTTATATAACCTAGGCTATGCCAATACAAAAAAGGCGCCGTGACGGCGCCCAAAGTGGCTATAGACTAGCGGTCTGCTTTAGTCCACAAACAGGGTTTGACGTGGTAAACGCAGTTCAATGCGCTTGATCAGGCCATTACGGTCAAACAGTGCCTGACTGGAAGTAAGATCCAGTGCTGACATTGACATGCGTGTTTCGCCTTGTTGGCCATGCACTGTCAATATCGGTTCTGCGGTATCGACTAATTGGTAGATGAAAGGCACACCACACCAAGTAAACGCCAAGCTATTAGGTTGCATCGGCAAAACGCTTGCGTTACCGGCGACATCGTAATAATGGAACTCACTTGCTTGGTCAATAAACTCACGCGCACGCAGCAGAGTAGGCTTGATACGCAACTGCCCATCACAGACTCGCAAGCCTAACTCGCCCCAGCGGGTGATGACCTCTTCTTTAACTTGACCTGTCATACCGGGTTGGCGGGCTCCCGCATGACCTGGGGTATGTGAATAAGGGTCACAGGGGAATGCCCCATAATTTTCTGGGGTTTTGTTAAAGCCAATGCCTTCACGCACTCGGTAGTAGTAGTTACCAAGGCGAGCAAGGGTGTGTTTATCAGCACCGTTGTCCAATGCTTTTAGGTAGATTTCCTGCACGGCGAGTAATAATTTGGACACCATGTGCCAATAAATACTGCCTAAACCTTCGTAGGCGAACATGGTGCCAGAACGTCCAGTAAATGCCTTGTGATTAAAGACCTCTTCATAAATATCAAGGATCTGCTGCATGCTGGCGTGAGTTTCTTCTATTTGCGGATAGTCTACTAACATCGACTGCAAGGCCGATGCCAGTGGTTTGCTGTTCGCAAAATCGGCATTGAAACGGTACACCCCTTGTGCATCAAGACTGATAACCCGAGTATCACCTCGATCAAGCATGAGAGTTAACCATTTATTGGCAACAACCTGCGCTGAGCCAATGCAATTTTTCTCCATAAAACCAGGAAGAGCGCGATCTGGATATAGGGTGAAGGTATTTTGATCCGCACGATACATGCCGCTAGCATAAAGCTGCTCTAATAGCGCTAAGGTTGCTTCTGCGTCCAGCGCGCCGGAGCTGAGTGCCGCGACTTGTCCTTCTAGCATGCCCGCCAGTTGCTCAACTTGCAGGCTGTCACCTTGATGCACGCCAATGTTATAAGACTCATACAGCCCATCCGCGCGCTTATTAGCCTTAATACTTTGTGCTAACCAAGTTTGCGTGACGGCTAAAAATTCACGCAGCTTCGCTAGCTCAAGCGTGACTGTGCCACTGAATCCATGTTGATAAACCTGTTGACGGTAATCATCGGCGACTAGACCCAATGCATTCAGCAGTTGTTTACGTGTTAAGACATCCATGCTGCTAGCACTAAACTGTTCAAATGCATTGAGGGTTTGCAGTAACCAGTTAGCGACCTCATGGGACAGTACAAAGCCGTCTTGCTCGTGACTGACCAATTTTTGCAGAAAATCGGCATATCGATTCATGTAGTAGAGGGTCACCATGGAAAGACCATTTCCTACAATCGCGTTGTTGGCGTCGTTCCACTCTGGTCGCTGCGTGTTGAGCCAAATACCGCCCTCAGCAACAAAGTTGCCCAGTTTAGCAAGATAAGGCACTAACATTTTTTCCATCAGGCTGCAAAGATAGACGTTACCTTGGCTGTCGGGGACCAATTTTCCATCACTGCCGAATTGTGAGACTCGTGTTGCAATCTGATCAGCCAATTCATGATCAAATACCACTGTGTCTTTAGCATCTTGCAATATCTGTTGGTAAGGCTTGATCTTATAAGGCACTTGCGCGTAAGCGTAGATCGGTTGATGCAACATTTGCTGTAGTTGTGAAGGCTGATAGGCCTTGCTCCATTCCAGAAACTTCAGCAGGTAAATAATTTGATGATCACCCCAATAGCCGATATTGCTCCATGGGTTGTCTTTTTCTACGACTTCCCAATCAATACCTTGCTTAGTGATCCGGTAAGGGTTGTAGCCATCCACAGTTGAAGCATTAACAAATTTGGCAATGAATGAAGGGATAAAGCCTGGATAACTCAGGGCTAATGCTTCCCAGTTTTGGAAGATATCACGCCAGTTGCCCTGGTAATTAAGTAAGCGGTTACCTTCTTCATCTTTAAGTCTGATTTCGAAGTGGTTCCATGGACGACTAGGATCACCGTGGCGACGACCAAAAGTAATCGGTAGGTATTCTAACGTCAACCGTAATAGCTGTGGATCAGCCAGTTGTTCAACTTGGTTGATCAGTTGCTGGTAGCTTAACTCAGGTGGCAATGCATTAAAGAAAGCCAGATGAGACTCATGTACATCACTGTTGAGCTGGGCTAATGCTTTTCGATAATCAGTCGTCGAAATTTGGTAGTTATTCACAATTGCGCCACCGCGCATATTGTTGAACAACACGTTCGCGTAATGGTGCACTGTGGTGGTTTGCTCTGCAGTGTGTTGCAGCGCATCACTGGCGGCCATTAACTTGCGCAGTTCTTCACCATCTTGTGCCACAGCATCGGTGAGGGTGACAAGGGTTGCTGCAGGATCGGCAAGCTGTGTTGCAATAGTGGCAAATTGTACTTGGTTTTGCTCTATGTCGGTGACAATCGTCCATGAACGTGGCGTATCGAGCGCTAGCTCAAACTTGAAGTACAGCAGATACGCACAACGAACGCCGCGTTTCAGCGCTTCATTTTTAATGGCGCGTCCCTGACGGAAATTGAGGATTTGGTCACTGCTGACCAATACTGCAGAAGGGACTTCACCCAGATAATAAGCACTGGTGCTGCGCAGAGACTCAGCAGGTTCAGCACGGTCGCTCAATTGGGCATACATGCTAAAAGAGGTTAAACCGCTCGGGCCAACCTGTTCATTCCATTTATAGGCATCACACAGTGCGCTGAGATTTTGTAACTGCGCGGGTGTGCCTGCTGGCAATAGGTTTTGTAAGCCGTCGATCAGTTCTACTTGCAACGGTGTGGTCACGTTTTGTGGCTGATTAGCTAGGGCGCGAATCGTCGCATTTCGCACAAAACCAAAACGATCACAGGTACTCCATTCGTAATTGAATGCTAAGCCTAAATCATGGTTGATTTCTTCAAAAATCAGCTTGTTGCCTGTAGCATTCTTATAGAGATTGCGAACTAACTGATAACGGTGATCATGTTGGGTATTGAATGGTTCCCAGTAAACGGTGCCTGTTTCATTGGAAATCCGCACCAGGGTTTTGCTCCCCGTATGTTCAGCACTTTCATGGATGGAATCATCCGACTTGTAAGGAAAAAGAGCATGTTCAGGGCTAATGCGCCCAGCGCTGAGGCTACCGCTTGATGAGATGTAAAACCAGTGATCACTACTCGATACGAGACTGATAAAGAAAGCAGGCATCTGATCCATATTGCTGATTTGATAATACGGCTCACCATTCAGTTCAATGAACGCCCCCTCTACGGTAGGCTTGTTTTGATTGTATTCCATCTAAATACCTTTTTATTAAATTTTAGGAGTGTAAATCGAGTTGTTCACACTTGTGATCTAGGTCACCTATGGTGCCGCAATGGTGCCGCAATATTGATTAGGTCCATTTTTAAATTTTAGCAATCCCATTATAAAACGGGGAGATGAGATTAGCCTGAAAGCGCTTACATACTAAGGACGCAGGTTCGGCTGAGTCAAATTCGATCGTCAGCAGTGTGAGCCTTATCTCAATTCATGGAACTGCCCATATCAGTTACGATATGAAAAATTATTTTATATTCATTAGGTTAATGTCAGGCCTTCGACTTTTCAGCTGCTATTGTGTTCGCGATTTACTCGCTAAATTACTCAGCGATATTGAACAACAAAAATTAATATTAGCGCACACTTCTGGAATCGACACTGATGGAAACCTGCAAGAGAACGACGCCTAACATTCATTTTTTTAGTACTTGTTGGTGATCCGTTAGTGGCTAGCAAGCCCATATTTTCAGCTGAAATGGCCAGTTAATTAGCTTTCCTCCCCCCAGATTTTGTGATTATAACTGCGCATAATGCAGGGTGCAGGCAAATTTGCGCGCGACAAATCGGATACTGGTCACAAAACA
>JBOFUF010000193.1:0-21898 GCA_051652445.1 Shewanella sp. | reverse complement strand
AGAGTCAACTTTTGGGCATTAATTTACTGCTAGTAGAGGATAATGTCCTTAATCAAGAGTTAGCTACTGAGTTACTGCGCCAAGCGGGAGCCACGGTGATTTTAGCCAATAATGGACAAGAAGCGCTCGACTGCTTGGCACAACAAAGCGTTGATTGTGTGCTGATGGATGGGCAAATGCCCATTATGGATGGCTATGAAGCGACTCGGCGGATTAGAGCGCAGCCACAGTTTGCCAGTTTGCCGATTATTGCAATGACAGCCAATGCTATGGTGACGGACGTTGATAAAGCATTGGCGGCAGGTATGAGTGCGCAGATTAATAAACCCATCAAAGTTAACGAGCTTTACTCCACTATCCGTCAGTGGGTCGATATTCAAGCGCTCGCGGCGGTGGGTCATAAGCCTGAAACCGAAGAGATTGACGCTGCCAACAGCGATTTTCCGCAGATTGCTGGGCTTGATATTGCCGCAGGGCTGGCGCTTTGTAACGACAATCCCGCCTTATACCAGCACCTATTGACGTTATTTGTCCAGACAGGTGCTAATCTTTTGGAAAATCAGCAACAAGCCTTACTACAGGCGGATAGTCAAGCCATGCTATTCAGTTTGCATACCCTAAACGGCGTGGCGGGCAATATTGGTGCCACAGGCATCAGGCAGGCCGCCGCCTTAGCCGAAGCTCAGTTAATTAACCTCATGGAGTTAATGGAGATCAATAGCCAAGATCAGGCGTCAACTACCAAGTCGCAGGCACCCCTTGACGTTATAACCCCTGATATTGTGCAGCTACATGCGGATTTACAGCGGCTATTGACGGCCTTGGCTCAGTGGCAAGCCGCCAGTCAACCCGATAATGTCACTCAGCCGATTTCAATGACGGCCTTGTTAACCCTGCTGACCCAGTTGGAGCTGCATTTAAAAGAGTACAATGCCGACGCTTTGAGTTTGGTTGACCAACTGAGTCGTGTCAGTGCGCTGCAACCTAAGCGGCAACTGTTAGAAGAGCTGAAACAAGCCGCAGGGCAATTTGATTTTTCCTTAGCGCTGGAACGACTGATAACCCTGCGTACCTGGGCCGAAAAACACCTGAATATGGAGTGCTAAACGGTGCAAATAAGTCAACAGCAAGCGCTGGTCGTTGAAGATATGGACGTGATGCGCAACATTTTAGTGGAGCAATTACGCAAAATGGGCTTTGGGCAAGTGTACCAAGCTGAAAATGGGCGTCGTGCGTTGGAATTATTAGAAGCGCTACCCATAGATATCGTGCTGATGGATTGGAATATGCCTGGTGGTGGCGGTGCAGAGCTGTTAAAGGAAATGCGTCAACAGGCAAAATGGCAGCAGTTAACCGTTATCTTAGTTACAGCCAATACCCATAGAGGCATGATCCAAGAAGCCATTCAGTATGGCGTGGTAGATATCATCGCCAAACCATTTACGACTAAAACCTTGCAAGAGAGAGTGTTGCAAGCGCTTCAGAGAGGTGACCTACAGGTATCGAATATTGCGGCCAATCAGATGACCGTTTCTCCAGTGTCACAGGCGCTTGATGTCCTTAAGGAGCCAGTAAAAAATACCCTATTGATAGTGGATGACGTGGCAGAAAATTTGGCGTTAATGGTCGGCTTGCTTAAGGATAATTACAAGGTTCTGTTTGCGAAAAATGGTCAAAGTGCCCTCAAGATTTGTCAGTCGGTTGTACCGCCAGACTTAGTGCTGCTCGATATTATGATGCCTGACATGGATGGTTATCAAGTGCTTAAGGCTCTGCGAGAACATCCTCACTCAGCATCGATTCCGGTGATCTTTGTGACTGCGTTAAATGAAAACGCCCATCATTTACTCGGATTGCAAGCAGGGGCCATTGATTATTTGGTTAAGCCGATACAGCCTGATATTTTAAAATTACGGGTGGCAAATTTATTAACAACCGTAAATCTCCAGCGTGGATTACAAGCCAATTACGACAATATGTTGGCGATGGCTCATTTAAAAGACAGTGTAGAAGAGTTAATTCATCATGATCTAAAAAGTCCATTAGCCGCCATCAGTTCTATGCTACTGCGTTTGACTCAGGATAAACATTGTCCAAAGGATTGGCGGCCTAAGTTAAATGCCATTAATGATCTTGCGATGCAATCGATTAATACCGTGAATCTTTCGGCGGAAATTTTTAAGATTGAAACGGGGCAATTTATCCTCAAACCCGAGCGTTTTTCAATGCACGCCTTAGTAAAGCAAGTGTTAAATGCTATGCATGTCACTTTTCACTATAAGCAACTGATCGCTTTTCAATTTCCAGATGAAGATCCTAATGGTGATTTTGATGTTGTTGCCGACCCAACCTTGAGTTATTCCCTGTTATTGAATTTGATTAAAAATGCTTTTGAAGCGGCTAAAGTCCGCACTAAGGTTGCGATCCATCTATCAGTTGAGCAGGCAAAGGTCGTGGTTCAAATAGAGAACTCAGGGGTAGTACCGAATGAAATTCGTTCACGGTTTTGGGATAAATACGCCACCGCTGAAAAAGTGAATGGCGTTGGGTTGGGCACGTATTCGGCCCGATTATTGGCCAAGGCACAAGGTGGGATGACACAGTTGCACGTTGATGATATTAAAGATAAAACAACCGTCATGGTTTACTTACCTGTGGCGACCTAAGGCGCAGTGCCGTTATCAGAAGTCCATCACCACTCAGGTCATTGGCCGCTATTTTACCCGTTACCCTGCACGTAGTCAGTGTGCAGGGTAACTGAGTCTCTGCTTGGCTCTGGCAGGGTCTATTTGGTGCGGGTGAGCTTATCTAAATAGCCCATGGCAAAGGCTGATACGACAAAAGTGATATGGATCAGTAGGTACCACATGATTTTGTCATTGGCGATATTATCCACATTCATAAATATTTTGAGCAAGTGAATAGAAGATATCGCTACGATAGAGGCGGCAACTTTGTTTTTAAGCGAGCCAGAATCTAACTTGCCAAGCCAGCTCAGTTTTTCGTTGTCATCACCCACATCTAATTGAGATACAAAGTTTTCATAGCCTGAAAACATCACCATGACGATAAGGCCACCGACCAAGGTAATATCAATCAATGACAGCGTGACGAGCACTATGTCCACCTCGCTCATGGTAAAAACGATGGGCAGAATGTGAAAAATCTCTTGAAAGAACTTTATCCCTAAGGCGAACAACACCAAGCTTAGGCCTAAATAAATGGGCGCCATAATCCAGCGCGATGCATACATCAATTTTTCAAACATTTTTTCCATAAAGAATTAACCCTCCAGATAACATAATCTGCAAACAAAACGATTTAAAACAATAATATGGTCAACTTTAGCCGCATTTGCATTTAATCTGCAGTGGCTAGCAGGATGATGTGTCATTCATCACTGAGTTGTTGTTAAATTGGCTTTGGCGGCTTCAACTTTTGAGAAATCCAAACCGAGTTCGAGCACAGCTTCTTTGATCAAGGTCGGATTTTGCATCACCAGTCCCAGCAGTTGCTGTAATTGTGCGGCAGGGATGCCTAATTGGCCCAGAGTGCCCATGGCCATTAATGGGTTTTCGGTTAATGTCTGGAACAGCTGGTGAATTTGTGCGTCACTGATGTGGTGTTCTTTTAAGAGGGCAATAATGGGATTCATCATGGTATCCGGATAATGTGAGTCAAAGAGAGGCTGATATTATCACATCAACGCGATTTTTGGGTTAGTGCTGCGGATAACTTGTTACGCCTTTGCGTGCCATGTTAGCCGACGGCTTGGGGACTCAGGATCTGCGCCTCCTAGGGCGATTAAGACTGAACGACCTTGGCGATTAAGTTCGCTAATTTGGTCAATAAATTGCGCCTCAGTTAGTCCAATGGCAGGGGCTAATTTAAAGGTTGGGATGTCCCCGTAGCGCCATAAATCTTCATAAACGAAATATCGACGACATTATATTGCGGGTTAACCTGCGCTAAGGTAACACAAAAGATTTTATAGTCTCCCCATTGAAAACATTAATTTTTGGCGTCATCCCAGCTTATCAGGCATAGAGCTGAGTCAGGCGCAATTTACGCATTTCAGTTTTGATAAACATGTGCATCTGGATTCTCACTTAGGCGTAGTCACTCAAAGCGCGCAGCAGTTTGTCAATAAGGGCTGCCGTTATCAGCTTGGCCCGCACAGTTTATCGATCTTAAATCCCGACGAAACTCATGATGATCAGGGCCGTGATATTGAAGGTTATCGGGTAAAGGTCATGTCGATCCCCGTGGACGACATGAATGAAGTCAGCCAAGGGCTGGGTTTGAAGGAGCATTTTTTCAGTGCGCCTATGGTGGACGACCCAACACTTTATCAATATTTTATTCAGTTACACGATCTCTTGATCCAAGGCCAATGCAGTGCACTTGCGGGCGAGTCCTATTTACTGAATTTTATGCAGTTGCTGCTTGAACGTTACCCAAGCGGCATGCTAGTTTGCATAACCAAGTCGAGCCAGCAATGCGGATTATCTAAGTTACAGGTAAGCTTAGTTAAACAGCGAATTCACGATGAGCCTTGGCATAATACTCAGCTTGAAACCTTAGCTAATGAAGTGAATTTAAGTAAGTTTCAGTTTTTACGGCAATCTAGACAGGCAACGGGAATGACACCCCATGCGTACCTTAAGCGGGTGCGCTTAGAGTTGGCGAAAAATCGTTAAGTCATGGCGCTTTAGTGGTAGATGTGGCGCAGCAGTTCGGATTTTTTGATCAAAGTCATTTAAATAAAGCGTTTAAGTAGGCGTTTTTATTATCACCTGTGCAATTTCAGCGGCGTATGCGTTAATTTCTGTGCTTTTTTGACCGCTAATAGCCGTTTTAAAAGCAGAGGCGTCGAAAGCTTATGCCCCAAAAAAGCCGCGTAGTGCAATTTATTACAATGCGCCCCTGCCATAAGTCACCATACTGGCTGACTCAATTATCGTTTATCCCCTTTTTTGCGGAGTCACCTATCTATGGATTTATCTTTATTACTCACTTTGGCGGTGATCCACACCGTTGCGTTAATTAGTCCAGGGCCCGATTTTGCCATTATGGTGAAGATTGCCACTCAACAGCCCAGAAGCACTGCGATTGCGACGGCGATTGGGATTTCAGTGGCTATTCTTGTCCATACGATTTTAAGTTTGACTGGAGTCAGTTTACTCATTAAAAGTTCGGATACCCTGTACCAGTTAGTGCAAATTGTGGGTGCATCCTACTTAGCTTGGATGGGTTTTGGCGCCCTGCGTGCGGCACTTGCGGCACTGGCCACACGAAAAGCGAGTGGCAGAACACATGCAGGTCAGCAGGCTAAAGCAATTGACGCCGCCGACGACGTTAAAGGCGTGACTGCAGGCTTGGGTACGGCGATGTCTTGCCCGCAAGGCTTTTCGACTGGGCTTTATACCAACATATTGAACCCTAAAGCATTAATTTTTTTCTTAACCCTGTTTTCGACGTTAATTACCCCAAGTGTCACTACCAGCACTAAAATCGCTTCGGTCATTTTGTTATTATCGCTCTCATTGATCTGGTTTGGCTTTTTGGCTGTGATGTTGTCAAAGGCGCGAGTACAACTTAAGTTGCAACGACTAACACCGATTATTGATGCGGTGATTGGCGTCATCTTTATGTCGGTTGCGCTGGCGATATACTCGAATTTGTTGCTAACGGTTTAGTCGAGCGTATAAAACATAAAATACTCTGTCAGCCCCAACAGTAAACTGGGCAGGCAGTCGTATGCAGTGCCTTGAATTGAGCCATTTTCGTCGCGCTGAAGCTTGCCTCTTCAGCTTATTTGGGTCTATGAGGGGCGGATAAAAATATAAAGCAGTACTTATGGTGTCTTTCTTTGCTAAAGTCTTGAGTAAATCTGGTATTGTGTTTAACTCGCAAGTGCTTTAGTTTTTACTTAAAATTCGTTTATCAATCCCTGAACTATATTCATCAAACTTCTGCTGGAGACCGCTTTTTTATGAAGATTTGCCCGCAGTATTCCATATCATGCCTAAGTAAGGTATAAGGGCGCTATGAAAACTCCGAAACGAATCCAACCCCTGGTTGATGAAGGACTGGTCGATGAGGTCATTAGCCAGTTAATGAGCGGTAAAGAAGCGACTGTGTACGTTGTACGCAGTGGTGAGGATATCCGCTGTGCCAAAGTGTATAAAGAAGCGGATAAGCGCAGTTTTAAGCAAGCTGTGTTATACCAAGAAGGCCGAAAAGTCCGTAATAGCCGTCGCGCGCGCGCGATGGAAAAGGGGTCTAAATTTGGTCGCGATCAACAAGAAGAAGCCTGGCAAAATGCAGAAGTTGAAGCACTTTACCGTTTAGCGAATGCGGGGGTGCGGGTGCCAACGCCTTACGGCTGTTTCGATGGCGTGTTGCTGATGGAGTTAGTGACTGACGCTGAGGGTAATGTTGCGCCAAGATTAAACGATGTCAGTATGTCGGCAGAAAAAGCCTTGAAGGATCATGCGTTGGTGATGACCTATGTCAAACGCATGCTCTGTGCGGGTTTAGTCCACGGTGATTTGTCGGAGTTTAACGTATTAGTTGACAGTGACGGACCGGTGATTATCGATTTACCTCAGGCCGTCGATGCTGCGGCAAATAACCATGCCAAATGGATGCTAGCGCGTGATGTGAATAACATGACTCAATATTATGGCTTGTATGCTCCTGAGCTGTTAAAAACCCAATATGCCAAAGAAATTTGGGCCTTGTTTGAGGCCGGTGAGTTGAAGCCTGAAACACCGTTAACCGGTGAGTTTACCGAAGTACTGGTCGAAGCGGATGTCAGTGCTGTCTTAGAAGAGATTCAAGCGGCCTTTGAAGAGGCGCAAGAGCGTAAGCTGCGGATCCAAGAGGCAAACGAAGAGGATTATTAATCCTCAGTCGTTGTTTTTCGCTCATAAAAAAAGACGCTCAAAGTAGCGTCTTTTTTTAGGCTAAAAAATTAAGCGGAATCATTTGTAAGTTATTTATTTTGTTGTTTATTTTTTGCGTTAGCCAATCCTTGGCTTAATCTTCGCTTGAAGCAGGGTCTACCCTTGGTGCTATAAGTCAGTTAGCAATGATCGAGCAGTGTCATAAAATGACAAGACCAGAGAGAAATATGTTCATGGCTTGGGGAGCACTATTCACATATTTGATCTTGGGGGAGATAACTCTCCCTGGTCTTGCCGAAACTTTTGCATTGCCGCTATTGGTTGCTTTTAATACTATTTTCCAATCTTCGCTGGGTTCATCAATAAAGTGACTCCGTCGGGTTGGTGTAAACGGCGCACTCATTAATGCGCATGCCTTTTGCTGGGATTAACGATCGCTTTCCCGCCCCATTGGTAGACGGTCTTGGCAAATAAACCCTATGGACGTGCAACATCTGACAGTAAGCGGTCTTGCACCGACACTGGTGTGATCACACTTAGCTTGAAACTACGTTCTGCGATTCCCATGGGGTTGCCTCTTTTTACTACCGTCGAACTGAAATAAGATTGTTTATCTCGTCTTTATTGATGATGTTGACGTTGCTCTAGGTCCCACTGGCTTAAACCTAGATGGTATAGAAAAGCCCATTCGTAGCGACAGAATGCGATAAAGTTGATGACCATTTTCATACTTCCTCCGTTATGATCCTAAAGACTCGAATCCATTTTTGCCTCGATAGATCCATTTGAGTTGGATTAACTCTGTTGAAGTCGATTCCCGTTGACTGTGTTGCATGGCGTAGCCTGGCAGCCTACTCACTTAGTAGTATGGAAAATTCGTGCCAAGATGTTGTTTTTTATTTTTACAAATAAAATCAATGCTTTTAATGTTTTATTTTAAAAAGGTAATGTTGTCGTGCTGCCAAGAAAAGGGCAAACCGCACCATTTCGGTGCCGTAGAGCCAATCGCGAACGGGGTTGAATAAGCCACTATTTAATCAATAAATGGGTAGATGTGCTGACTCGGGGGTGGATTATTAGCATTGAATAGGGATAAAGGATTGTCTCAAGCACAATTGCTTATATACTGCCTGCCTTGTGGCAATCCCAAGGTCATTCCTATGACTTAGTGGAAGTGATATTTCTTGCCCTTTTGAGCGGTATTCACAGTCATCAATCATATAAAGAGGTTATAAATGATGAAGTGTTTTCAGGCAGTGCAATCTAAACCATCCCTGTTAGCCATAGTGGTCATGACGACGGCGTTAGTTGCATCGGGTTGTACGACAATCAATCCTTATTCAAATGAAGAACAGACCGGCAAAGCCACCACTGGAGCATTAATTGGTGCTGTCGCTGGTGCAGCGATTGGCTTGGTATCTTCGAGCAAGAGCGATCGCGGCAAAGGTGCCTTAATTGGTGCAGCATCAGGCGCAGCCGTCGGCGGTGGTATTGGTTATTATATGGATGTGCAAGAGACTAAATTACGCCAACAACTCGCTTCGACAGGGGTCAGTGTGACGCGTAGCGGTGATAACATCATTTTGAATATGCCTAATGAAGTCACCTTTGGCGTAGATCAAACTGAGTTAAGTGATGGGGCTCAACGGGTCTTGAATTCAGTGGCTGTTGTCGCCAAGGAATACAGTAAGACTCAACTTAACGTATTAGGTTACACCGATAGCAGCGGGTCCGATGCTTACAATTTACGTCTGTCACAAGTTCGTGCGGGCGAGGTGGGCAATTATTTGATGAGTAAAGGCGTCGCATCTACGCGAGTGAAATCCACCGGTATGGGTGAAGCGAGTCCTGTCGCATCCAATGACAATGCTGACGGCCGAGCCCAAAATCGCCGGGTTGAGATCGTATTGATACCAACGGGTAAGTAGATTGGTTTAAGCACTCGGTACGAACAAAAAAGTCGCCAGAGGCGACTTTTTTGTTTCAGTTGCACTCATGTTGTGTGAGTTCAACTGAACATCCCTTTACCGCAGAAATGGGCTGTGGATGCGGTATGTGGTTATCTCAAACGGTTGACGCGTTAGTTAACAGGTCGATCGTTGCTAACCCGAGCAAGCCGAACAGACCAACCACATCAGTGACGGTGGTAAGCACCATAGCACCAGCGAGGTTAGGATGGATTTGAAGTCGTTTTAACATCAATGGAATATGCGCGCATGCAAACGGGAGGCTGTCATGTTGATCAGCATAGCGCGACCTCACTGCTTGGCATACTCACTGGAATACTTTGGAGGTTAGTTATTGTTAACTTCGCTCACTGGGTCAGCAAATAACGGTAATCAGCACAATGGGGTGAATGCCATTTAGGCACGATCAATAAATGGCCTTGCCTAAAGCGCATGACTAAAACGTTAGCATTCGTCCGCAGGGATCCTGCATCTTCAGGTTATGCTGGGATAGGTTGTCGAATGACACATTGTTGTTGTATCAAAATGGCAAGCTGTGAAATTAGAGATGAAACTAAGCTAATGATGAGGAGGTGGGTGAAGCAAAACTAACAGGCTTCGTCAAACTTAGCGTTAATTAAGGCACAAATGGCATCGAGAGCGGGCTCAGCGTCAGGCCCTTGGGCGATAAGCTTGATGGTTTTACCCATGCCCGTTTCAAGCATTAGTAAGCCGAGCACGCTAGTGGCAGAGGCGTGTTTATCACCTTGTATCAAGGTAATCGTCGCATCAAATGCGGCAGCCAGCACCACTAACTTTGTCGCAGCACGAGCATGTAGGCCCAGTTTATTGGAGATGGTTATCTGACGTTCAATTTTTTGCATGATTGAGCTCTCGATGGCGGGCATAAACTTTATGTTTACCGTTACCAAAGCGCTTAGCCAATTGGTCTGCGACGTAAACCGATCTGTGTTGTCCACCCGTGCAACCGATCGCCACCGTTAAATAACTGCGATTGTTACGTTCGAGGTGTGGCAACCAGGTTTCGAGTAAATTCTCAATTTGCCAGATGAATTTATTCACCAGTGGTTGGCGATTTAAGAACTCAGCTACAGGCTCATCTAAGCCTGTTAATGGACGCAGCGCCGGCTCCCAGTGAGGATTAGGCAGGAAGCGTACATCGAACATAAAGTCAGCTTCGGTGGGCATACCATGCTTAAAACCAAAAGATTCGAAATTGATCACTAACTCTTTATCGACACTGCCGAGCAGAATTTGTCTGACTTGATCGCTTAAATCATAGATATTCAGATTCGAGGTATCGATGTAATGGTCGACCAGTTTTGACATGGGCTCGAGCAGTTTCCCCTCCAGCTTTATCGCTTCTTGCAACGAGACTCGGCTCTTCGACAAAGGGTGCAGGCGACGAGTTTCGCTGTAACGCTTGAGCAGAATTTTATCGCTGGAATTGAGGAAAAAGCTGGTTAATTCAGTATCAGGAGGCAGGCTCGAAAGTTGTTTGACTAAGACTTTATCCTGCTCAGGCATGTTACGTACGTCGACACTGATGGCAACGAGATCGTTACTGCCTTTAAGTTGCTCAAGTAAAGTGCCGATTAAGGGCAAGGGAAGATTATCGACACAATAATAGCCGAGATCTTCGAGTACCCTAAGGGCGACAGATTTACCTGAGCCTGAGCGGCCTGACACTATGACCAGTTTCATCCTGTGATTACCTGATAGAGTTCTGCTTCATCATGCGTCTTGCGCAATTGCTTTAAGATTTGCTTGTCGCTTAGCTTTTCGGCCATGCAAGACAAGGTGCTTAAGTGCTGCTGACATTGGTCTGCAGGCACCAGAAGTGCAAATAAAATATCAACAGGTTGTTTATCGATAGCATCGAATGCTATCGGCTCTTCACACTTAATCAGTATGGCAATGGGTTGAACTATATCGGCTAATCGACCATGTGGAATGGCGATACCGTTACCTATACCTGTGCTCCCCATCTTTTCGCGCGCCACTAGGCTTTCGAATATCTCTTGAGATGAGAGGGTCGGGTACTGGGCAGCGACTAAGTCGCTGATGAGTTCCAGTACTTTTTTCTTGCTGCCCGGAGTGGCGCAGGTAGTGCACTCCGGCCTCAGTATGGTACAAAGTTCCATTATTAGTGTTTTGTTAACTTCTCTTTGTGTTTAATAACCTGACGATCAAGCTTATCTATCAGGGCGTCTATAGCGGCATACATGTCAGTATGCTCTGAAGTGGCAAAAACTTCACCGCCGGCGAGGTTTATTCTTGCTTCAGCAATTTGTTGCATTTTCTCAACATTGAGCACAACGTGCACATTATTGATCTGTTCGAAATGGCGTTCAAGTTTTGAAAATTTTTCTTCTACATATGCCCGTAACGATTGGGTAATTTCGATATGGTGTCCACTCAGGTTTATTTGCATAGAAACATCCTCTGATATCCATAGTAGGTTATAAACTTTTACGCTGATTAGAAGGGGGAATAAGCATCGCCTCTCGGTACTTCGCAATGGTTCTGCGTGCGACGTTAATCCCTTGTTCTGCCAGAAGTTGTGCCATTTTACTGTCGCTTAATGGTTTTTTCTGATTTTCCGCTGCTACCAGTTTCTTAATAAAGGCTCTGATTGCTGTGGATGAGCACTCACCACCATCGTCAGTACCGACGTGGCTAGAGAAGAAGTATTTTAGTTCAAAAAGTCCCTTAGGGGTATGCATGTATTTTTGAGTTGTGACCCGTGAGATGGTGGACTCATGCATTTCGACCGCTTCGGCAATATCGTTAAGCACCATAGGTTTCATCGCTTCTTCGCCGTACTCAAAGAAACCTTGCTGATATTGCACTATGCAATTAGCAACTTTAAGCAAAGTGTCGTTACGACTTTCTAGGCTCTTAATAAACCATTTCGCTTCCTGCAGATGGCCGCGAATAAATTGGCTATCGGCTTGGCTTTTAGTGCTGCGTACCATCGAGGCATAATGTTGGTTTACATTAATTTTTGGCATACAGTCAGGATTCAGTTCAACGATCCAGCGGCCATTTTTCTTCGACACAGACACATCGGGGATAACATATTCGTCATCATTGGGTGTGATCAATAAGCCTGGGCGAGGGTTGAGGGTTTGGATGAAGGCGATAGCATCCCTTAAGTCATCCTCTTTAAATTTAGTTTTACGCATCAATAACCTAAAGTCGCGGGCAGCGATCAGATCTAAATAATCTTTGATCAACATGCGGGCGTTTTCTAGGTGGGGTGTGTCAGCGGCAAAATGCGACAGTTGGATCAGCAAACACTCACTTAAGTCGCGGGCGGCCACACCGATGGGATCAAAATGTTGAATGCGCTTGAGCACGGCTTCAATCTCGTCAAGCTCGACTTCGGGGTTGCCCATGGCTTCGAGGAGTTCGTCAGTGCTTTGGGTGAGGTAGCCCTGATCGTCGATGGCATCAATAATGGCAGTGGCAATGGCTAAATCGGTTTCAGAAAACGGCGTGAGGTTTTTTTGCCATTCTAAGTGTTCGTATAAGCCTTCAGTGGTTTCGCCTTGGAAGGGCATGTCATCTTCGCGACTGCCGCCGGGGCCAGAGTTAGGAGAGGCGGTAAAGACTTCATCCCATGTGGTGTCCATCGGGAGCTCATCGGGCATGGATTCTTGGGTTAATGACTCTGCCGTGTCTGTGGTGGAGCTGTCTTTCTCTGGCAGTAGCGTGCTGGATTCACTGAAGTCTGTATCAGAAAGCGTTTGGTTTACAGGGGTTTTCGTCGCGTCGAATTGATCCTCTTCCAACTCAAGAAGAGGATTAGAATCTAAGGCTTGCTGGATCTCTTGCTGCAGTTCTAATGACGACAGTTGCAACAGGCGAATCGCTTGTTGTAATTGTGGCGTCATGGTTAACTGTTGACCCAGTTTGAGCTGGAGTGACGCTTTCATGTTACCGCTGATCCCTAGTTTATTATTGTTAGATGAGGTCGCTTATTATGATGTTGAGTGAAGCGCAATGGCGGCATTAAAGGCTTTCATCGGCTTCGCTTGATTAACTATAGCCTGAATTGTTCACCTAAGTACACAGCCCTAACTTGCTGATTGTCTAAGATCTCTGCCGGAGTACCTTCGGCAATCAGGTTTCCGTGACTCACAATATAGGCATGTTCACAGACATCTAATGTTTCGCGGACATTATGGTCGGTGATCAGCACGCCAAGGCCGCGACTTTTGAGTTGTTTGATAATTTTTTTGATGTCGATAACCGAAATAGGATCGACACCGGCAAAAGGCTCATCGAGCAAAATGAACTTAGGATTCGCGGCTAACGCTCGTGCAATTTCGACACGACGGCGTTCGCCACCCGACAGTGACATACCTTGGCTGTCACGAATGTGGGTGATGTGGAACTCTTCGAGCAGATGTTCTAGTTCTTCTTCCCTTTGCTCACTGGTTAATTCTTTGCGAGTTTGCAGAACGGCCATAATATTGTCGTGGACGGTTAGCTTACGAAAGATACTGGCTTCTTGCGGCAAGTAACCTATGCCTTTGCGGGCGCGTAGATGCATAGGATCGGCGGTTAAGTCATCATCGTCGATAAAAATATGGCCCTTATCGCTCTTAACAAGACCGACGACCATGTAAAAGGTGGTGGTTTTTCCTGCCCCGTTTGGACCGAGCAGACCAACGATTTGACCGGTTTTCACCGTCAAACTGACGTCTTTAACCACTTGACGACTCTTATAGCTCTTCGCCAGATTTTGGGCTCTTAAGGTAATTTGGGTCATTTAGAGCCCTGCTTTTTTACAGGTTTATCCGTTGGCGTGGCTGATTTAACGTCATCTTGATAGCTTTCTGGCTGAATGATAGTAATCACGCGATCGTTGCCATTGCCGCTACTTTCAGCAATCAGTTTTTGTTGGATAAGGTTATAGCGGATTACATTGCCGCTCACTTTGCTACCCGCTTGATCTAATGAAGCCTGGCCTGTGAGTGTTAGGGTGCGACTGGCCATATCGTAACGAATTTCTTTCGCGCTTGCCGATGCAGGGTGACCATCGTCTAAGATCTGGGTATAAGTCGCCGGGTTACCTGTGGCCAGTAAAGTTTTGCTGTTTTCACCTTCAACTGAAAATGCACGCAATTGATTTGCTTTTATTTTTATCGAGCCCTGAGTGACTTCTACCGGACCAAAAAAAATAATTTGATTGTTTTTGATATCTGCCGTTTGGCTCACAGCCTTGATTTTGACTTCCTGTTTCAGGTCGTCGACTTTAGCGAAGGCGCTCATGCTCATGATTAGCATTAGGCTGGCAAGTAATACGTTATTTTGCTTCATATGTTCCTACGACCTGACTGGTCAATTGCACTTCTTGCGCGTTGAGGTCGGCATAAAGGCCTTGGCCTTGAATATTAAAATCTTTCCCTGTGACGTAAATGGTGCGGTCAGAGGTCATTACCATAGTGTTGAGATCGAGTTCCAGATAACGGGTAGACAAATTCTGAATCGGTTCTTCTGGGCTAATGGCATCGATAATAACATTATCTTCTAATACAACCTTACCCGTTCCCTTGTTTAGCTTGCCCTGATCTGCCCTCAGTTGCCATTGTGCTTTACCTTGGCCTGGATAAACAAGGTAAACAGGTTGAGTAAAGAAAGTTTGATTCGTTGAATCGTAATGTTCCATGTGTTTTGCTGTTACACGGCTATTCACTAGCCCTTGCTCATTGAACTCGATACTGCGTAGATCTTCAATGATGAAATCAGGGTTGGTGTTATTTTTTACTTTGTTATCAGTATCGTTGCGGTGTTTGTTCTGCACTTGCCAATAAAGCACGAGTGCAGTACCAAAAAAAGCGATAATGGCGAGCGTCACTCGACTCATATACTCATTCCATGGGCCGAAGTGAATTTATTTTGACTTAGGAGTAACAGATCGGTGAGCTCACGTAATGCCCCGTGCCCCCCGTTGAGCGAAGTCACAAAATGGGCGTGCTGACGTACGTAAGGGTGGCCATCGGCAACGCTGACCGCTAAACCGACGACATTCATCACCGGCAGATCGACAATATCATCGCCGATATAGGCCACTTCTTCTGGCGTGACACCATAAAGTGCCAGCAATGCTTCATAGGGCTCAAACTTATTGTCAACACCTTGGTAAATATCGGTAATGCCAAGTGCTGTCATACGGTTTTCAACGATTTTTGATTGACGGCCCGTGATCACGGCGAGGTTGAAACCGCTGGTGAGCAGTGAGCGTACGCCAAAGCCGTCACGGGTGTGAAAGGCCTTTAGTTCTTCGCCGCTATTGCTTAAGTAAATTCGGCCGTCGGAAAACACCCCATCGACATCACAGATCAGCAGTTTAATTTTTTGTGCGCGTTGCCACACATCATCGCTGATTGGGCCGTAAAATCCTTGCTGTGGCATTAAATAACTCCTGCTTTAACCATGTCGAGCATGTTGAGAGCGCCGATAGGATGATGGTTTTTATCGATAACAATTAATCCGTTGATATTTTTGGCGTCCATGACCTGCAGTGCTTTAGCTGCTAATACGTTATCCGTGATCGTGATGCAGTCACGGGTCATCACCTCGGCGATGGGGGTTGTGCGCAGATTCACTTCTGCATCGATAACACGGCGTAAATCGCCATCGGTGAAGATACCGACGAGCTTTTGCTGATCATCGATAATCGCCGTCATGCCCAGGCCTTTCTTAGAGATTTCGTATAGCACTTCTGTAATGCAAAGATGGTGACTGACGAGCGGTAAATTATCACCGCTATGCATCACATCGCAGACTTTTAATAGTAGCTTACGCCCTAATGCACCACCGGGATGGGACATCGCAAAATCATCACGGGTAAACCCTTTCGCTTGCAGTAGTGCAATGGCAATAGCATCGCCCATCACTAAGGTTGCAGTGGTGCTTGATGTTGGAGCCAGTCCCAGTGGGCAAGCCTCTTCTGGGACTTCAATACATAAATGCACTTTAGCCAAACGCGCCATGTTCGATTCGGGTTTAGCTGTCATCGCAATAACGGGCACTCCCATACGTTGGATGACCGGCATTAAGGTGAGGATTTCACTCGCCTCACCGGAATTTGAAATCGCTAAAATCACATCATTATCGGCTAACACCCCCAAATCGCCGTGGCTGGCTTCACCTGGGTGCACAAAAAATGCCGGTGTGCCTGTGCTGGCAAGGGTGGCCGAAATTTTATTGCCGATATGGCCTGATTTGCCCATTCCCATGACAATCACTTTGCCTGTGCAGTTGAGGATCAACTCGCAAGCCTCTTCAAATTCAGCCGAATCAACATATTGATAAAGATTGTCTAGGGCTGACTTTTCAATGTCGATAACTTTACAGCCCCATTGGCGCAGTTGTGATTTGTCTAACATGTCTATCTCTCTTGTTGTATTGTCTTTGTCGCCCCATTGACGGGATTGGAATAGCACAATTTGGTACGCGATAAAGATGATATGTAATAGGCTTTTGCTACGTTTTAGCGTGTGCCTTACTGTGGTTCATGACCAAAAACTGTGGTTCATGACCAAAAGTCACCAATAATTACGGCAGGCTAGAGCGATTGATTCGCCTCGTCAAGTTCAGCGGCGTGTGTCATGCAGACGCAATAACCTGCTCGCGCTAGAAGGTCTTGAGCAATATCATCGTCTTTGTCATTTATTTCAATGGATTTATCCCGTGTTGATGTGGATATTTCCCCATAGAATTCCTCTATTGCGCAATTGAAGATGGATAGATTCTTCGCGATTAAGACGATAAATATGCGCTAACGGCCAATAAGTGCGTCAATTTTGCAACTAATATGAAAACATTAAGTAACATTTTGGCGGTGCAGAATGAAAACTTAGGGCGCATTTTCGCTGTAAATGAGGCAAATTGAAAGTATCGCAGGGCGATAGTGTCGATTCAGTTGTAGGTTAAAGCGCAATTACGTACAATTTGCGGCTCTTCGATTGGTCTGCCTCGGAAGACTAGGATCACCTCTTTGCAAATGTCGGAATCAAACATGACTCAAGAACAAACGCCGTTGGTTGAGATCCGTAATTTGGGATTTAGCCGCGGCCAGCGTGTGATATATGAAGATATTAACTTGTCCATCCCCAGGGGCAAGGTCACGGCAATCATGGGGCCGAGCGGCATAGGCAAAACGACACTATTGAAATTGATTGGCGGTCAATTAACGCCTGACTGTGGGCAGGTGTTATTTGACGGTCACGATATTCATGGTGTAAGCCGTAACGAATTATTTAATCTGCGTAAGCGGATGAGCATGCTGTTTCAAAGTGGCGCGTTGTTTAGCGATATCAATGTGTTCGATAACGTGGCGTTTGCGCTGCGCGAACATTCTGGCCTGCCTGAAGACATTATCCGCACTATTGTGCTGATGAAGCTCGAAGCCGTGGGTTTACGCGGAGCCGCCCAGATGATGCCAAGCGAATTATCCGGTGGTATGCAACGCCGCGCCGCATTGGCTAGAGCCATCGCGCTTGAACCTGAAATGATGATGTATGATGAGCCTTTTGCAGGCCAAGATCCAATATCAATGGGCGTATTAGTAAAGCTTATTCGTGAGTTATCCGATGCGCTGAATCTTACATCGATTGTGGTATCCCATGATGTGGATGAAGTGCTTGGGATTGCCGATTACGTTTACGTGGTGGCTGACAAAAAAGTCATCGCCCACGGTACGCCAGCAGAATTAAAGTACGCCGATAATCCACAGCTGAAACAGTTTATTGAAGGGGCACCAGATGGCCCTGTACCGTTTCATTATCCAGCAAATGACTATCAACAAGAATTAATGGCAAAAGGAGTTGGCAAGTGAAGTTATTAGACAGTATTGCCGACTTAGGCCGCAGCACTATTGAGTTAGTACTCGGTTTTGGGCGTGCAGGACTTATGCTATGGGGCGCGATTTTTCGCTGGCCACGGGTGCGTAAAGGTTTTCCGTTATTAGTGCGCCAGATTTATGTGGTCGGTGTGCAATCTATGGTGATTATTTTAGTCTCAGGACTTTTTATCGGCATGGTGCTCGCACTGCAAGGCTACAATATCTTAGTCGGCTTTGGCACCGAAGAAAGCTTGGGCCCTATGGTGGCACTGAGTTTACTGCGTGAACTGGGGCCCGTTGTTACCGCGCTCTTGTTCGCGGGACGAGCAGGTTCTGCGCTAACTGCTGAAATTGGTTTGATGAAAAGTACCGAGCAGCTCTCGAGTTTAGAGATGATGGCTATCGATCCATTAAGGCAGATTATCGCGCCGCGCTTTTGGGCCGGGGTGATCAGTTTGCCATTGCTGACGTTGATGTTTACCGCTGTCGGTATTTATGGCGGGCACCTCGTTGGCGTGGAATGGAAGGGGATCGACAGTGGAGCATTTTGGTCGATTTTACAGGCGTCGGTTGAATGGCGTCAGGATATCGTTAACTGCTTGATCAAAAGTGGTGTTTTTGCCGTAGTGGTCACTTGGATTGCGTTATATCGCGGTTATCAGGTGGTCCCTAATCCGGAGGGCATCAGCCGTGCAACGACTCAGACTGTGGTGCAGTCGAGCCTTGCTGTATTGGCATTGGATTTTTTACTGACAGCCCTGATGTTTGGCCGCTAACGGAACACTGCGGATTTTGACACAGGTAAGATGCATTAACAGAGTGGTAGCTGAACATGTTGACACGAAAAATTGAATTATTAGTGGGTGTGTTTCTTTTAACGGGCTTGGCCGCTTTTCTGGTCTTAGTCTTTAACGTCGCCAATATTGAAGTAAAAACTAGCGATAGTACTTATACCATACAAGCCAACTTTACCAATATTGGCGGTTTGAAGGTGCGTTCGCCCGTCAAGGTTGGCGGTGTAGTGGTTGGCCGAGTCAGTCAAATTGATTTAGACCCGGTTAAGTTAGTGGCAGTCGTCACAGTGGTGATGGATAAGCGTTACGATAAATTTCCTGAAACCAGTAGCTTAGCTATTTTAACTTCGGGTTTATTGGGTGAGCAATTTTTAGGCTTAACACCGGGGTTTATGGATGATGATGTCAGCATGCTCAAAGATGGCGACAAGATTGATGACACACGTTCGGCATTGGTGTTGGAGGAACTGATTGGTCAGTTCTTATACAGCATGGGTTCAAAGGATAAATAGGGGTTAGCGCTATGTTTAAAAAATTATCTCGCTTTTTATTGCCGTTAGTGATGCTTTTTGGGGCAACGAATGCCATCGCTGCTGATATGGCTATCGATACCATGGATCCTTACGCCATGATGAAAGTGGTCGCGAATAAAACCTTCGATCGTTTTCACAAAGATAAAGCATTAATCGATGCAGATTCTGACCATTTAAAGGTGATTGTTCGTGAAGAACTCATGCCTTATGTCGATTATAAATACGCGGCTTATAAGGTATTAGGCCAATATCTTAAGGATTCAACTGAAGATCAGCGTGATCGTTTCGTCAATGCTTTTGAGGGTTATTTGATCTCTACCTATGCCCAAGCCTTTACTGAATATAGTAATCAAAAAGTGGAATTCTCCCCTGGGATTGATTTTAGCAAAGAGAAAATGGTCGATGTAAACGTGCAGATCATCGAAGCCGGTCGCCCGCCGATTAAACTGCTGTTTAAGGCGCGCCGTTTAAAGGATGACTCATGGAAGGCTTTTGATTTAGTTGCCGAAGGAGTCAGTTTACTGTCTTCTAAGCAGTCGGAAATTTCGAATCTCATTCGCCAACAGGGTATCGATCCTGTGATTAAGATGCTTGAAGAACGCACAAAAGAGAAAGTGGTCATTAACGCTAAATCAGGGAAGTCACAGTCGTGATTGAATTTGTGCAACAGGGCGCAGTGTGTCATATCAAAGGGCGCATAAGCCAAGCCGATGTCATTACACTGTGGCCGCAGCGACAACAACTGCTGAATGAATCAACCCAGATATTGTCTCTGTCTGAGCTTGAATACAGTGACAGCGCAGGCATGGCGTTTTTGCTGGCGTTAGTGCGTGAACATCGCAGCCAACTTGTATTGAGTTCTGCTTCGCTACAACTTAAAAAACTGATTGATTTATATGATTTAGATGCCTTCTTTACCGAAGAAGCGCATTAATAACAGGGTATATATTGATGGAATGCAGCTTAATCGAACAGATTTTACGTGATGCGTTAGGGCTTGAAGAAGTTCACGCTAGCTCCGATGGTAGCCATTACAAAGTGATCGCCGTAGGTGAATGCTTCGATGGTATGAGCCGAGTCAAACAGCAACAAGCCATTTATGCACCGTTAACGGCACACATTGCCAGCGGTGAATTACATGCATTAACGATCAAAACTTTCACGCCGACTCAATGGAAACGCGAAAAAGTTTTCAACATGCCTAGCTAGTGAGGAAAAGTGGATAAACTAACAATTCAGGCAAGCCCCCCGCTTGCCGGTGATGTGATTATTTCGGGTGCTAAAAATGCAGCTTTGCCTATTCTGATGGCGGGTGTATTGGCTGAAACCGATTTTGTGGTTTCTAACGTGCCCAATCTGCGTGATGTGAGTACCAGCTGTAAATTATTACGCTGTCTTGGCGCAGAAGTGACGGAACTTGGTGACGGACAGATCCGCATTTCGACCACTAATCTGAATGAGTTTTGCGCTCCCTACGATTTAGTGAAAACCATGCGTGCTTCTATCTTAATCTTAGGGCCGTTATTGGCGCGCTATGGTACGGCTGACGTGTCATTGCCTGGCGGCTGCGCGATTGGCGCAAGACCGGTGAACTTGCACTTACATGGCCTCGAAATGATGGGCGCCAAGATTGAAGTGAAAGAAGGTTATATCAAGGCCCGTGTTGATGGTCGTCTTAAAGGCGCACATATCTTTATGGACATGGTCAGTGTCGGTGCCACCGAAAACTTACTGATGGCCGCAGCATTAGCCGATGGCGAAACCGTGATTGAAAACGCGGCTCGCGAACCTGAAGTCATCGATTTGGCTAATTGCTTAATTGCCATGGGCGCAAAAATCACTGGCGTAGGCAGTGCGACACTGCGTATTCAAGGGGTTGAGCGTTTACAGGGCTGCCATTACCGTGTGATGCCCGATCGTATCGAAACCGGTTCATTCCTCGTTGCGGCCGCTGTGACTCGCGGGCGTATTCGCTGCTTAAAAGCCGATCCTGCTTCACTTGAGTCGGTGATCGCAAAACTGGAAGATGCCGGCGCCAAGATCACCACGGGTGAAGATTGGATTGAGCTCGATATGCAGGGTAAGCGTCCGAAGGCTGTGAATATCAAGACGGCGCCTTATCCTGGGTTCCCAACCGATATGCAGGCGCAGTTTTGTGTGCTCAATGCCTTAGCACAAGGCACGGCAACCATTACTGAGACCATCTTCGAAAACCGTTTTATGCACGTGCCAGAGCTTATCCGTATGGGCGCAACCATGGAGCTTGAAGGCAATACCTGTATTATCCAAGGGATTGAATCGCTAAGTGGTGCTCAGGTAATGGCGACCGATTTACGCGCGTCAGCCAGTCTAGTGATTGCCGGTTTAGTGGCCGATGGTAAGACGATTGTTGATCGTATCTATCATCTAGATCGTGGCTATGAGCATATTGAGAACAAGTTCCAAGGCTTAGGCGCACAAGTGGTGCGTATTCAGGGATCTGTGACTGACATAAGCTTGCAATAGTAAAATCTCGAACCCTGAAAAAACCAGCTAATTCAGCTGGTTTTTTATTGCGCTCAATTTCACTCTGCTAAAAAGGAAAGGGACAAAAGGGAGCTAGGTGTTGCGCGAAATCATCTTCATTTCGGATAAAAAAACATAATCCGATGCGCAGAATCGTGGGTAGTGATGCGCTTAAGGATGGAACGCTTGGCTTGAGGCTTTACCTTTACACCATTTGCCGCTGTTGTGCTGCTGTTTAAGCGCACATACTATGCCATCGGCCGCTTATACCCCTGTATTGGAGGCGAAATTCTTTAGCTGACGTGAGCCACGAATCGGAGGCAATGCC